>NZ_ALNN01000037.1:0-39543 GCF_000293175.1 Capnocytophaga sp. CM59 | reverse complement strand
GTGAGTTCGATATAACGAAAGCTCCCACAGATTTTCACGGATTTCACAGATTTTCTATGTTTGTGTAATTGTGCTGTTGCGATTTACACAGATTTTTATAAGGCCAAAGGCCTTATTTATCCGTGGGAATTAAGGAGTTATACTTAGTTGTTGTATCATTCTCTCCGTGAAAATCCGTGGAATCTGTGGGAGAAAAATATAATTTGCTTACATCGAACTCACGTTAAATAAGTAAAAAATGAAAAATGAAGAGTGAAAAGTAATTATTCACTCTTCACTTTTCACTCTTCACTTACATAGCGATTCTCTCAAAAAACGCCCACGCCACTACCTGATAGAACTCCACTACATAGGCCATCGGAATAAGTTCAGGCTCATAAGGAGGGTTATTAAGCTCTGGCAGGGGATCTGGTATGAGTTCCAAGAAGCCTTTTTGCTTACTGCGCTTGACGATTTTCACCGTGCGAATTTGGTTTTTAGTAATCACCCCATAGAGTTCGTTGGTCGGAAAGTACGTTTGCCAGTCCTCTATACGTTTCAGCCCTATAACAGAACCACTACGGATACGTCGGGAGATGGAGTTCCCTATGAGGTTACAAGCGAAATCAGCCCTATCAAAGTCAGGCGAGCTGATGATAAAGGAGGGTTTAGACTGTGAGAAAAGCTCTTCTGTAGACCAGCCCCCTGCGAAATCCACATCATAATAAGGCACTTTCACCGAGGAAGAGACTACTTCTGTCTTTAGAATTGGGATATTTAGATCCTCATCATCTTGACTTTCGTACTCATAGGCCACTTGATCAAAATAGATTTCCAAGAGGGCACGGGTTCTATCTGGCATCTCTTCCTCGTGCATCTCATAGGCCTTGAGCTTTCTCACTGGGATATGGGTATGCTCGTATATATCCGTTAGGGTAAGGCCATATTTCTCTCGTTCAGCCTTGAGAAACGCGCCCCCATCCTCATAGTCTCCTTCCACAAGCATCTCTCCACGACCCGAGAGCATCCATTCCTTGTCTATTTCAGGAAAGGCCGCTACTACTTTTTTGACTACCCCTTCGGTCATGTACTTCTCATTACCGTTGAGGGCAGCCGATAGGTTGCTGCGAGGTTCCTTAATCTTCTGAGCGAAAAGGGTTTGGGTAACATATTCTGTATTTTTTCGTATGTACAAGAATACTTCATTAAGCCTTCGGGACATAGCGGCTTTGCTGGTATCAAACTGTTCTTCCATAACTTACAAAAGTTAAACATATGATATGTGGCAAAAGTACAACAAAAGATTGGGATATACAAACAAAAACAAAGATTTTTTCAAAAAAAGTATATTAACCCAAAATAATTGCGTATTTTTGTACCGTCTTTAAGAACTAAAAAAATGAAGGATTTATTTGATCACATAAAGACCAACAAAGGCAATATAGGCCGCTGGGCTTCGCATGCTGAAGGTTATTATGTTTTCCCAAAATTAGAAGGTGCTCTTGGCCCTCATATGAAATTCCAAGGGAAGGAAGTGCTCAACTGGAGCATTAATGATTATTTGGGGCTGGCCAACCATCCTGAGGTGCGTAAAGCCGATGCCGATGCTGCGGCTGAGTATGGGGCAGCCTATCCTATGGGTGCCCGTATGATGAGTGGACACACCACCCTACATGAGGAATTGGAACAACGCTTGGCCAAGTTTGTCCACAAGGAGGCAGCTTACCTACTTAATTTCGGTTACCAAGGAATGGTTTCTATCATTGACGCTTTGGTTACCAAAAATGATATTATTGTATATGATGCCGATTGTCATGCTTGTATCATTGACGGGGTACGCCTACACTTTGGAAAGCGATTCACTTACCAACACAATGATATAGAGAGTTTTGCTAAGAATATAGAACGTGCCAAGCGCCTGGCGGAAACCACTGGCGGAGGTATTTTGGTCATCACCGAAGGCGTATTCGGTATGCGTGGCCAGCAAGGTAAGCTCAAGGAAATCCTCGCCTATAAGGAGCAATATGGGTTCCGCCTATTGGTAGATGATGCCCACGGCTTTGGTATGCTTGGCAAGACAGGCGCTGGTACTGGCGAAGAACAAGGCGTACAAGACCAGATAGACCTATACTTCTCCACCTTTGCCAAATCCATGGCTGGCATCGGTGCCTTTGTAGCGGGCGATAAGGAGATCATAGAATACCTCAAGTACAACCTACGCTCCCAGATGTTTGCCAAATCCCTCCCTATGATCTTTGTCAAAGGAGGTCTCAAGCGCTTGGAGATGTTACAAAACATGCCAGAGCTAAGAAAAAAACTCTGGGACAATGTACATGCCCTACAGAATGGCCTTCGCTCCAGAGGGTTCAACATAGGTAGCACCAACACCTGTGTAACCCCTGTCTTCCTAGAAGGAAGTATCCCTGAAGCTATGGCTATGGTCAATGACTTACGCGAACATTACGGCATATTCCTCTCCATAGTGGTCTATCCTGTAATTCCTAAGGGTATGATACTCTTGCGCATTATCCCTACTGCCTCCCACTCCATGGAGGATATAGAGCGTACGCTGGAGGCTTTCTCAGCCATCCGAAGCAAGCTCGAAGGAGGGGTATATCGCGCTCAAAATGCTGCTCTTGAAGCAGAAATGGGTGACGAAAAATAACCATATATCATGAAAGTTTACATAGTACACGGACTTAATTCCGCTTTGGATAAGCACTGGTTTGCTTATCTTGTGGGAGAATTAGCCAAGAGAAATATCTCTTGTTTTTGCTTGCCAATGCCCAACCCTACTGCCCCCAAGGCTGAGGAGTGGTTGGAGTTCCTCAAGAAGGAAATTCATATGGATGACCAAACGGTACTCATAGGCCATAGTGTAGGGTGTGTCTCCGTACTCACCTACTTGGCCAACACAGGTGCTAAGGCCTTAGGTACGATCTTGGTATCAGGCTTTGATGAGCCGCTCAAGCGCTTGCCACAGCTTGACCCCTTCATCACACTATACAAGGCACAGCCCTCTATCGCACCACTGGAAAACTCCTATGTATTTGCTGCCTTGGATGACCAAAGCGTTCCTTACCAGATGATAGATGACCTCTCCCGCCATTTGGATAGTGTACTGATACGCTACCCTCACGGAGGGCACTTCAAGGAAGAGGACGGTTTCCATACCTTCCCTGCCCTACTGCACAAGGTAGAAGAAATTTTTAAAAAATAATTTTAAATGAGTAAAAAGGTAATAGGTAAAATGCTCTTATAAGTTTTACCTATTACCTTTTACTTTTTATCTTTTACTCTAAATTAGATGTTTGACTCTCGCCCACTTGCCGAGCGTATGCGTCCTGTACGCCTTGCCGACTACATCAGCCAATCTCACCTTGTAGGAGAGAAAGGTGCTCTACGCATGCAAATAGAAAAGGGAATTACCCCTTCGCTCATCTTCTGGGGGCCTCCTGGCACCGGAAAGACTACCTTGGCTTACATCATTGCCAAGGAGAGCCAGCGTGCTTTTTTCTCTCTTAGTGCTATCAGTAGTGGAATCAAGGAGGTTAGGGATATTATAGAGAAATCCAAGCGTGAACAAGGCCTCTTCACCGCTCGCAACCCCATCATTTTCATTGATGAAATTCATAGGTTCAACAAGACCCAGCAGGATTCTCTTTTAGAGGCAGTAGAGCGGGGCTGGGTAACCCTTATTGGGGCTACAACGGAAAACCCTAGTTTTGAAGTGATTCCTGCACTGCTGTCCCGCTGTCAGGTATATACCCTCAAGCCTTTTGAGAAAGAAGACCTCTTGGCGCTGCTCGATCGCGCTATAAAGCAGGATGTGGAACTAAAACAAAAACACATCACCCTCAAAGAAACCGAAGCGCTGCTAAGGCTTTCCGATGGTGATGGACGCAAATTGCTCAATACTTTCGAGCTGATTGTCAACACTTTTGCCCAGGGAGAAGAAATCGTTATTACCAACGACAAGGTTTTGGAAATTGTACAGCAGAACACGGTACTCTATGACAAAACAGGCGAGCAACATTACGACATTATCTCAGCCTTTATTAAGTCCATACGGGGTAGCGATCCCAATGCAGCCGTTTATTGGCTTGCCCGTATGATCGAGGGCGGAGAAGACGTCAAGTTCATCGCAAGGCGTATGCTTATCTTGGCCAGTGAGGACATAGGCAATGCCAACCCTATGGCGCTGGTTTTGGCCAATAATACGTTCCAAGCGGTAACTGTCATTGGCTATCCTGAATCTCGGATTATCCTAAGCCAATGTGCCATTTACTTGGCCTCATCGCCTAAGAGTAATGCTTCCTATAAGGCTATTGGCAAGGCGCAACAATTAGTCAAGCAGCAAGGCAACCTACCTGTGCCCTTACACCTGCGCAATGCTCCCACTACACTGATGAAAGAGCTATCCTATGGCAAAGACTACAAGTATGCCCACGACTACCCTTATAACTTTGTTTTCCAAGATTTTATGCCCGATGCGCTCCAGGGTATGACCCTATACGAACCTTGTGATAACCCCAAAGAAAACGCCCTAAAGGCTTATTTAAAATCCTTATGGGGCGATCGCTATGATTATTGATTCTCTAATTCTTGGAAAAGTGCTTGGAGTTCAGTGGCATCGTGTGGCTTGATACGTCCTGCTAGCACAAGGCTCAATTGCTTGCGCCTAAGGGCACCCTCATAGCGCTCTTTCTCCAAAGGTGTCTCGGGTATTACCTCTGGTACAGCCACAGGTTTGCCTTCTGCATTGAGGGCAACAAAGGTATAGATAGCCTCATTGGACTTGACACGCTCCCCACTGGCGGAGTCCTCCACCCAGACATCTATATACACCTCCATGGACGAGGTAAAGGCGCGCGAAAGGGAGGCTTCTATAGTAACCATACTCCCCTGAGGAATGATTTTATTGAAAGAAACGGAATTGACCGCGGCCGTTACGACTACACAGCCCGAATGGCGTACAGCGGCTATAGTACCTACTCTGTCCATACGTGCCAAAAGTTCCCCCCCAAACATATTACCATAATGATTGGTCTCATTGGGTAATACCAAGTCGGTAGACACCGAACGAGATGCTGCTACAGTCTTTGCTTTCATATTCTTATAAGTTATTAGTAATCAATGATTAATGGTTAATGATTAATGATTAATTACGACTAGCATTAATCATTAGTGGCATTAATCATTAGTGACATTAATCATTAGTGACATTAATCATTAGTGGCATTAATCATTAGTGACATTAATCATTAATTACAGTTTTCTACTAATCACGAGTTTAAGGATCTCAGAAGTACCCTCGCCTATGGTACATAGTTTCGCATCACGGTAGAATTTCTCTACAGGATAGTCGGTTGTGTAGCCATAACCTCCATGTATTTGTATAGCTTCGTTGCCCGCCTTTACGCAGAGTTCGGAAGCATAGAGCTTGGCCATGGCTGCTTGTTGGGTAACAGGCTGATGGGTTTGTTTCAGGTGTGCTGCCTTATGTAGCATGAGCTCCGCCGCTTCTATCTCAGTGGAGAGTTCCGCGAGCTTAAAGCCAATCGCTTGGAAAGCAATAATCGGCTTGCCAAACTGAGTACGCTCCTTGGCGTACTGTATGGCTGCCTTTACCGCTCCCTTAGCCGTTCCTAAAGAAAGCGCCCCGATAGAGATACGCCCTCCGTCAAGTATTTTCATTGCTTGAATAAAACCCTCTCCTACTTCTCCTAAGCGGTTTTCGTCAGGAATACGGCAATCTTGGAATACAAGCTCCGCAGTCTCGCTGGCACGCATCCCCATCTTGTCTATTTTCTTCCCATTGGTAAAGCCTGGGGTACCTCTCTCTACTACAAAAGATGTCATCCCATGTTTGTCCCCCTTCTCTCCTGTACGAGCGATAACCACCACTACATTGGCCGAAATAGCATGAGTGATAAAGTTCTTCGTTCCATTAAGTACCCATTCTGCACCGTCCTTAACGGCTGTAGTGAGCATACCTCCCGCATCGGAACCTGTATTGTGCTCGGTAATCCCCCATGCTCCTATATGCTCTCCTGTGGCGAGTTTTGGAAGCCAACGTTGTTTCTGTTTCTCGTTGGCAAAGGTAAGTATATGATTTACACACAAGGAATTATGTGCCGCTATAGAAAGCCCAATGGCGGGATCCACTTGGGAGATTTCATCTACTATGGTTATATATTCGTGGTAGCCCAAGCCTGAGCCACCGTACTGCTCAGGGACAAGAATTCCCATGAAACCCAATTCGCCTGCCTTGCGGAAAACCTCCACAGGAAATTCTTGGGTTTTGTCCCACTCACTACGGTAAGGCAATATATATTGTTTGGCAAAGGCCGCAGCCGTTTGCGTGATCATCTCTAATTCTTTAGCATAAGAGAAGTTCATCATGGTCATAATATAAAAATTGATTAATTAATATCGAGCTTTTCCTTGAGCCACTTGTCACTATAGATCTTGTTCATATAGCGAGAACCATGGTCAGGGAAGACAACTACCACTACACTCTCAGGGGAGAAAGGGCTGTCTTGGTTATATTTTTGAGTAGCTACCCAAGCCGCTCCAGAGGTATACCCACAGAAGATTCCTGTCCTACGGCTAATCTCACGTGCAGCCAAGGCACTTTCCTTGTCATTGACCTTGATAAAGGTATCTATAACACTGGTATCCAAGGCGCCAGGAATCATATTCTTCCCCAAGCCCTCTATATAATAAGGGTGTAGTTCTCCCTTGTCTATCTCTCCTGTATCAAAGTATTTCTTGATGAGTGAACCATCGGCATCTACTCCTATGACTTGCACTTTTGGATTTTGCTCCTTAAGATAGCGCGCTATTCCTGAGATGGTACCTCCTGTACCACTACATGCTACCAAGTGTGTAATCTCCCCTGCGGTCTGTTCCCAAATTTCCCTTCCTGTACTTAGGTAATGAGCCTCGGTATTCAGCGGATTGAAATACTGATTGATATAGATAGAATTAGGCGTTTCCTTGTGGATACGTTTAGCTACTTCATAATAAGAACGTGGATCATCGGCTGCTACTGAAGCAGGGCATACATGTACCTCGGCTCCAAGGGCACGTAGCATATCTATCTTGTCCTGTGAGGACTTATCCGTTACGGCTAGTATACAGCGATAACCACGAATGGCCGCAATCATGGCCAAGCTATAGCCTGTATTACCAGAGGTAGTCTCTACGATTACCCCCCCAGGAGAGAGTAAGCCTTTTTCCTCTGCATCATTTATGATATGTAGGGCTGTACGGTCTTTGGCCGAATGCCCTGGGTTGAAGGCTTCTACCTTAGCAAAAAAGCGTCCTTGCATAGGTGCAGCTATCTTCTCAAGAGAGACCAAGGGAGTATGCCCCACAAGGTCAAGTATATTTTCTATATATTGTATTTTTTTCATACCTTATTATCGGTGAATCACTATACGCTGGCCTGTCTTGACGCTATTGCCCCGGATCTTATTCCATTTTTTCAGCTGATTGACTGTTACTCCATAGCGGGAGGCAATACGGCCGAGGGTCTCCCCTTTCTTCACTTTATGGGTTATCTTATTATTTGCTTTTGCTTGAGCAGCGGATACCACTTCAGGAAGCGGTTTCTCACGCTTGGAAGCCTCTTGGTCTAGATAGGCATAGATGATATCTTCGTTATTGACAAACTTGCCTATAGCCTCCACAGGCAAGCGCAAGCCGTAGTTCTTTCCTTCTATATAAGGAACGATATTTAGCGAATAAGAAGGGTTGAAGAACTCTATTTCTTGCTCTGTCATCCCCACTACTTCACCTACATCCTTGAAAGAAATATTGCGTTTTACCTGTACTGTATCGGTCTCAAAGAATACTTTTTCGCGTTTTTCTACCTGAAAACCATGTTCTTTGGCATATTCGAAGATATAGAGCGTAGCCAAGAAAGCAGGCACATAACCCGCTGTCTCATTAGGCAGATAAGGGCGCAGATTCCAGTAGTTAGTTTTTCCTCCAGAGCGACGCATAGCTTTGGTTACATTGCCAGGGCCTGAGTTGTAGGCGGCAAGAACCAAATCCCAATCGTTGAACACACTATAGAGTTTCTTAAGGTACTGTGCTGCCGCTTGGGTAGAGCGTTCGGGGTCTGAGCGCTCATCTACATAGTTATTTACCTCAAGATCGTAAATCTTGCCTGTGTAGTACATGAATTGCCACAATCCTTTGGCACCCATACGTGAGGTAGCCTTAGGGTTCAGTGCCGATTCTACTATAGCTAAGTATTTGATTTCTTTAGGTACTTGGTTTTTGATAAGTTCTCTCTCAAATAAGGGAAAGTAGTACTGACTGATGTTCATCAATCGTTGCAGAGAAGAGCGGCGATTTTTGAGAAAATTCTTAATCACATTCTCTAAAATCGGGTTGTATTCTATATGAAAGGGAGTTTTTTGGTCTAAGCGTGCCAAACGTTCTTTGAGCACTTCAGTAGGTAGTTCATCATAGGAGACTGTCCCCGTTGGGGTACTCTCCACATCACTCTGCATAAGGGGAAAGAGTGAACGATTGGAGAGTTCGTCTAACCATTTCTTATCATACTTTAGGACTTTGTTGTCGTCCCTGAGTTGCAGCAGCCCCTCTCGCAATGGCGTATTCACCGAAAGGCTATCGGGCGGTGCTACGCGTTGGGAAATAGACTTTTGAGGTTTTATACTATCTATGACATGTCTCGCCTGGGTATCCCCCATATAAGAAAGGCATACGAGGGCTAATAGTTGTATTTTTTTCATGGAAAATATTTAGTCAGGTGTTACAAGGGGCAAAGATACAAAAAAATAATATCAAATACCCAAAGGAAAACATTTTTTTAATTTGTCAATGGGTAAGTTAGCAAATTTGCTCATTGAATCTTTGACAAATTAAATTAACAAATTTGCTAATTAACGCATTTGCTAATTAATTTTTTTGTATCTTTGCCCTCCGAAAGCCGTATTTTTTAACTCAATGAATTCAACGCTCTTCTATTCAAAAATACTCCTCTTTGGAGAGTATGGCATTATCAAGGATTCCAAGGGATTAGCCATTCCCTACAACTCCTACAATGGTACGCTAAAGAAAACCTCCCCCAGCGATATGGGTGATGTGGAGCGACAATCCAACCTTTCTTTGAGCCAATATTTTGATTATCTCAAGGAAATCTCTCAGCGAGAAGACACTCCTGTACGCTTTGATTTAGAGCGTATGCAGCAGGATATAGCCGAGGGTATGTACTTTGACAGCAGTATTCCACAAGGTTATGGAGTAGGCAGTAGCGGTGCCCTTGTGGCCGCCCTTTATGATACCTATGCGATAGACAAGATAGCAACGTCTTCCTCTCTTAACAGAGAAAAATTATTGAAACTCAAGGAGATTTTCTCTCTTATGGAATCTTTCTTCCATGGAAAATCCTCTGGCTTAGACCCTCTCAATAGTTACTTGAGTATCCCCATTCTCATCAACTCCTCTTCTATGATTGAGACTACAGGGATTCCTTCCCCCTTGGAAGAAGGCAAAGGAGCCGTATTCCTTTTAGATAGCGGTATGATAGGAGAGACAGCTCCTATGGTTGAGATTTTCATGGAAAAGATGAAAAATGAGGGCTTCCGCAATATGCTCAAAACACAATTTGCTAAATATACCGACGAATGCATCGAGAATTTCCTACAAGGTAACTTCAAAACACTGATTGTCAATGTAAAAAAACTCTCACGCGTCGTCCTCAGCCACTTTAAACCCATGATCCCCAAGCAGTTCCATAGCCTTTGGCAACAGGGCATAGATTCTGGTGATTACTACCTAAAGCTATGTGGCTCTGGAGGGGGGGGCTATATATTGGGCTTTACCCCTGACTATGAGCGTGCTAAGAAGGCGCTCAATGACCACAAATTGGAATTGGTATATCGTTTTTAAGGCATGAGAAAATTAGCCAATGAAGAACTACACCGCCTAAGTGTACAAGCCTACAAAGAGGCCGAGAAGATTCCTGTGATTGTAATCTTGGACAACGTTCGCAGTCTCAACAATGTAGGCTCTGTATTTCGCACTGCTGATGCCTTTAGGATAGAGAAGATCTACCTCTGTGGTATCACTGCCTGTCCGCCTCATAAGGAGATACACAAAACCGCCTTAGGAGCAACCGAGAGTGTGGCATGGGAATACGCCCCCGATGTATGTGCCTTACTCGCTGACTTACACTCTCAGCAGGTACAGACCATAGCCATAGAACAGATAGAAGGAGCCACCTCCTTAGAATGCTTTGTCCCAGAAAAGGGGGTACAATATGCTCTTATATTCGGTAATGAAGTAGATGGCGTACAACAAGAAGCGGTATCCCTGAGCAAACATGCCATAGAAATACCCCAATACGGTACCAAGCATTCGCTCAATATTGCCGTAAGTGTAGGTATTGTCCTATGGGAGATAGGGCATAAGATACGAGAAATGGCCTAAGGCTCTTATTGCAAAGGCTTAATTGCTGTTATGGTTGCTTTTTTAGCACAACTCTCCACGGTAATTTCCATAGGTGTATGTGCGGTGTCTTCACCTTTTATAATATAGGTACGACAGGCCGAATGGGTATCACTACGGGAGAAGTCTATATCTCCATCGTGAAAAAGAGGTGTGAGTTGCTCCACCGAGTAATCCTTCAAGGATTCGGCAAGCGTCAAGGGTTTTGAACGTAAGTCCTTCAGCACCCTACAGTTGGGCAAATAGCAGAACTCTGTCCCCTTACGCTGAAAGAAGAACATCACAAAAACACTGCCTATAGCAAGGCCAAAAAAGAAAAAAAGAAAGCGCCTGAGTAGATTCATATAACGTTCATTAATTATGCTGTACCACCGTAAGACTACGGGTAGTTTCATCTATCACTGTGAGTTGTACCTCCGTATAGTGTAAGGGAAGTAATGAGGGAATACGCTCGGCCCATTCCACAAAGCACCAAGCTCCTGAGTCCCAATACTCCTCTATCCCAAAGTCAAGTGCTTCCTGCTCCTCTTCTATACGATAGAGGTCGAAGTGAAAGACTTTCCCCTCATGGGCTTGATATTCATTGACTAAGGAAAAGGTAGGACTGCTCACTCGATCACCAACCCCTAGGCTTCGGCATAGCGCCTTGATAAAGGTCGTTTTACCTGCTCCCATAGCCCCTTGGAATAGTAACACCTTCTGCGAGTGAGGGAGTACCTCTTTTACAAAGGTATCCGCTATGCTATCTATCTGAGAGAGTGTGTATTGCATATCTGTGATTTACAAAGGCAAAAATACAAAAATAATGACAAACGACAAACGACTAACAATAAATATTCGTCGCTTGTCACTTGTCATTAGTCATTAATTAAGTAGTATGGAACAAAATTTATTAGAGTACAACACCGAGCGCAATGAGCTTATCATCCCTGAGTATGGGAGACATATACAGAAGATGGTAGAAAAGGCCGTGAAAATAGCCGACCGTACTGAGCGCAACAACACTGCCAAGGCCATCATCGCTGTGATGGGCAACATGAACCCTCACTTGAGAGACGTGCCTGATTTCCAACATAAACTCTGGGATCAGCTTTTCAAAATGTCTGATTTCCAGATAGATGTAGATTCCCCCTTCGAGCGGCCTACGCGTGAATCTACCACCCCAAAACCTGAGCGATTGGCTCTCCCTCAGCACCGTCTCAAATATCGTTTTTACGGGAACAACATACTGAAAATGATTCAGATATGTAATCAGTGGGAAGAGGGTGACCTGAAAACAGCCTTGAAATTCTCTATTGCCAACCATATGAAAAAGTGCTTCCTTACTTGGAATAAAGAAGACGTGGAGGATACGATCATCTTTGACCACCTCTATGAGCTAAGCGATGGAAAGATAGATTTAGGAAGTACACGAGAAAATCTCAATTCCAAACCTACCCATTACCAAAAGAAAAACAACCTCCCTGTTGCGGCTAAGAAAAACACTTATCCCAAGGGAAAAAAGAAATAAGCCATGGAAAGTTTTAAAATAGAGGGGGGACACCCCCTGCATGGAGAGATTACTCCACAAGGCGCAAAGAACGAGGCCTTACAGGTGCTCTGCCTTGTACTACTGACCGATGAAAAGGTAACCATTCACAACCTCCCTGATATACTGGATGTGAACAAACTCATCCAACTATTGGAGAATCTAGGTGTGAAGATTCAGAAATTAGCCAAAGGCTCCTATACCTTTCAGGCCGATGATATCAATATGGACTACCTATCTAGCCCAGAATTTGCCAAGCAAAGCCAAAGCCTACGTGGCTCTATCCTGATTCTAGGACCGCTCTTAGCACGCTTTGGCTATGGGGGTATTCCCAAGCCAGGAGGTGACAAAATCGGCCGTCGTCGATTGGATACCCACTTTGATGGTTTTGTGAAACTAGGGGCTACCTTTACCTATTCCGAGCACGAACATTATTACTCTGTTTCTGCTCCCAATGGTCTGAAAGGCAACTATATCCTCCTTGATGAGGCCTCTGTTACAGGTACAGCCAATATCATCATGGCAGCTTCCTTAGCCGAGGGCACCACGACTCTATACAATGCTGCCTGCGAACCCTATCTGCAACAGGTGTGCCATATGCTAGTGGGCATGGGTGCCAAGATAGAAGGCATTGGCTCCAACCTCCTGACCATTCATGGGGTTAAGCAACTCAGTGGCTGTACCCATAGTGTCCTACCCGATATGATTGAGATCGGTAGCTGGATAGGTATGGCGGCTATGACAAAGAGTGAACTAACCATTAAGAATGTGGGTTGGGAGCACTTAGGTCTTATCCCTTCTATATTCGAACGCTTAGGCATCAGCTTAGAGCGCCGTGGCGATGATATCTATATCCCTGCCCATACCAATGGCTACGAAATCCAGAGTTTTATTGACGGCTCTATCCTTACCGTATATGATGCTCCTTGGCCAGGCTTCACCCCCGACCTGTTGAGTATCATTTTGGTAACTGCTATTCAGGCACGAGGCGAGGTACTCATCCATCAAAAGATGTTCGAGAGCCGCTTGTTCTTCGTGGATAAGCTTATTGACATGGGGGCTAAGATTATCCTCTGTGATCCCCACCGTGCTGTAGTGATAGGCAACAACTTCAGATCCCGACTGAGAGCCACCACCATGACCTCTCCCGATATTCGTGCCGGAATCGCCTTGCTTATCGCTGCTCTTTCTGCCAAAGGCACCTCCACCATCCACAACATAGAGCAGATAGACCGCGGTTATGAGCGCATAGAAGAACGCCTTAAGGCCATCGGCGCTAAGATTACACGTATATAATCCCTAAAAATACATTTGCAACAAACTAATTATCAGCTAGTTGTGAAAAAATATAAAAATATTTCGAGAAATCGCTTGCTATTTCAAAAAAAAGCTGTACCTTTGCACCCGAAATAAGAATTGGCCTCGTGGCGCAACTGAATAGCGCATCTGATTACGGCTCAGAAGGTTACAGGTTTGAATCCTGTCGAGGTCACAAAATAACGCCCTGATAATCAGGGCGTTATTTTTTTGGGTTTTATGGTATTCTTTATTATTGGATAGGCTTTATCCCTAACTCTCTTGCGGCTCTGATACCTATAAATGCTTGATCCTGATCATTTTTATCTCCAAAAACTGCTTCAATATCTTTTGAGCCTATTAGAGTAGTTTCCACATATTGTATATCATCTGCTATGGGTTTTGTCTTTCCTGTTCTACTATAAGCCATATACATATGTCCTGGAATCGCTACTAAGAAACAGCGAATACCTATTTTCTCCAAAATACTGGCCATAAGTACACTTCCATCTACACAGTTAGCATTTTTCAGTGCAAGAGTTTCATTGATAAAGCGCACATTTTGACTATATACCTTAGTGGTAGCATTGCTTGTATCAGTAATATTGCTATACTTCATACCTTTTCGCATCAGATGTGCTACAATAGCCGCTACTTGTAGGTCTGCATAATCAGCTCCTCCCTGATAGCCTGCCCATCCATATTTGAGTTGTAGGTTATCTTTTTCTTTATACACTTCATTATGTTCGTTGTATACTTCACTTAGGAAAGCATCTATGAGCTTACTATCTTCATTTACATAAGAAGCAAAGAAAGGACGAAAATCGGCTACTTGGTTTCCATATTTCAAAGCGAAAACACATTCGCTTACACTTCGGTAAGGTACCTCCACATCTGTATTGGTGACCAGCTTACCTTCTCGGTCAAGCAGCTGAAAGCTAAAATGTGTGATACCAGGGTTTTGGAATTTTATAAAATCATCATACTTCCACAATAGGTTTACTGAAACCTTATTCATTCCTTTACGAAAGTCTTTTTCAATAAGGGTCTCATGAATAAACTTATCGTTGGTTACCCTTATTTTCCCTTTGAAATCCGTTTCACTATCTATAGAAAGGTCAAAATAGGTAAGCGTATTCTTATCAACTGTTTTTATCTGAGCCATACTATAAACAGCCGAGGGGTAGAGGCTCCCGTCAAGCACTGGGTCAAGCTGAGCAGTCATAGTAGCACTAAGGTTTGATTTGGCTAGCTCATCTCCACCTTTGGTACAACCTACCAGCGAAAGGGTAGTTGCTACTAATAATAAAACAATCTTTCTCATCTTAAAAGTATTTACTAATTATTGTGGCAAAAATACATTTTTTTCTCAACCTCTCAATAAATAATATATTTTTTTAACACATAAATTAATCCTAACAAAAAGCATTTTTTATTTGGTCATTCCAAAATAAAATCGTACCTTTGCGAAATCTTTGAGCTACGCAAGGGAAAGATGATTTTTTAATTAAATTATGTATCACTAAAACTATGTGATCCGCAGCTCCCCGCCCTTGGCCTATTACATAGCTAATCCTTATTTATCAGCAATGGCTGAAATTACTAAAGAACAACAAGAACAGTTGGATAACTTCAACTGGACTAAGTACGAGCAAGGTATTGACCAAGTAGACCAAAACAAATTGGACGAATTCGAACGCCTTGTTAAAGAAAACTTCGTGGATACCCAAGCCGATGAGCTTGTGATCGGTACTGTAACTCACCTTACTGACCGTGAAGCGATCATTGACATCAACGCTAAGAGCGAAGGAGTAATCTCCCTCAATGAGTTCCGCTACAACCCTAACCTAAAAGTTGGCGACAAAGTAGAGGTATTGGTTGATATCCGTGAAGACAAAACTGGACAACTCGTTCTCTCTCACAAGAAAGCTCGCACCATCAAAGCATGGGACAGAGTCAATGCTGCCTTCGAAAGTGGCGAAATCGTAAATGGTTTCGTAAAATGCAGAACCAAAGGAGGTATGATTGTAGATGTATTCGGTATCGAAGCCTTCTTACCTGGTTCTCAAATCGATGTAAAACCTATCCGCGACTACGACCAATTTGTCAATAAGACTATGGAGTTCAAGGTAGTGAAAATCAACCATGAATTCAAGAACGTTGTGGTATCTCACAAAGCACTTATCGAAGCGGATATTGAAGAGCAAAAACGAGAAATCATCGGACAGCTCGAAAAAGGACAAGTACTCGAAGGGGTTGTGAAGAATATCACTTCTTACGGAGTATTCGTTGACCTTGGCGGTGTAGACGGACTTATCCATATTACCGACCTTTCTTGGTCTCGTATCAACCATCCTACCGAAGTATTGGAGCTTGACCAAAAGATCAATGTGGTTATCCTTGACTTCGATGACAACAAGTCTCGTATCCAATTAGGATTGAAACAACTTCAAAAACACCCATGGGAAGCCCTTTCTGATGACCTTAAAGTAGGTGATAAAGTAAAAGGTAAAGTAGTGGTAATCGCTGACTACGGTGCTTTTGTAGAGGTAGCCGATGGCGTAGAAGGTCTTATCCACGTTTCCGAAATGTCTTGGAGCACTCACTTGCGTTCTGCTCAGGACTTCGTAAATATAGGTGATGAAGTAGAAGCGGTAATCCTTACTCTAGACAGAGACGAAAGAAAAATGTCCTTGGGTATCAAACAACTCACTACCGATCCTTGGACTGACATCACTGCTAAATATCCTGTAGGGTCTAAGCATACTGGTACCGTACGTAACTTCACCAACTTCGGTGTATTCGTAGAATTGGAAGAAGGTATTGACGGATTGGTATATATCTCTGACCTTTCTTGGACTAAGAAAATCAAACATCCATCTGAATTCTGCTCTGTAGGAGATAAAATGGACGTAGTAGTTCTCGAACTTGATGTAAATACCCGTAAGCTCGCCCTTGGCCACAAGCAATTAGAACCTAATCCTTGGGACAAATACGAAAACGAGTTTGCTGTAGGTACTATCCACCAAGGTACTATCTCCAAAATCACTGACAAAGGAGCAACTGTTCCTTTCAATGAGGATATTCTTGCTTTCGTTCCTTCTCGCCACTTAGAGACTGAATCTGGCAAGAAATTAGGCAAGGGAGATACTGCTGATTTCAAGATCATTGAGTTCAGCAAGGAATTCAAGCGTGTCGTAGCTTCTCATACAGCTATCTTCAAGGAAGAAGAAGAAAAGAATGTAAAAGAAGCCGCAGCTCAGCCTGCACAACAAGTAGAGAAATCTACTTTAGGGGACTTGGACGTACTCCAAGAACTCAAAGACAAGATGGAAAAAGAACAATAGTGGTTTAGTTTTTTTCATAATTTTTGTTTTAGGGTACTACTTTGTTCTAAAGTAGTACCTTTTTTTACTTTTTTAATCCCTTTTCTTATGAAGTCTGTTCGCATCAACGAATATTTGGTCTTTTTATATCGCATTTTCCTCATTTATTTCTTCTATGCGATAGCTCGCGGCTTATTTATCTATTTCAATCACGATGTCATGAGTGATTATCGTGGCTTTGACCTATTTTATTATGGTTTAGCCTTTGATAATTGCGCTATTATGTATGTGAATTTGCTCTTTATACTACTGAGTTTGCTCCCGCTGTGGTACAATAAGCATCCTAAGTTTCAAAAGATAGTCTTTTGGGTATATTTTATACCAAATATCATTGCTTATGCCACCAATTTTATTGATATGGCATACTACCCCTTTAGCAAATCACGACTTACTACCGCTTCTTTTGCTGTGATAGAACACGAAAAGAATATAGCTAAGCTGATTGTTCCTTTCTTAGGCGATTATTGGTATTTATTCCTTTGGTTTTTCTTTCTCATAGGCCTTTGGATTTTCTTGTATAAGCGTGTAAAAGTACAGCCAGCGCCTATTACTAGCAAGAAAGTTTACTACAGCAGTTCCATCTTCTGCTTCTTAGGCTTTGGCACCCTTATTATGATGGCTATTCGAGGAGGAGGATTCACTACCGATACGCGCCCTATCAATATGCTCGATGCTAGCCGACATGTCAATATCTCTGCCCAAGCCGATGCTATTCTCAACACGCCTTTCTGCCTTATCCGCAGCTTAGGAAAGAACAAAGGATTCAAGGAATACCACTTTGTAACCGAGGATTATATCAACGAAGCCCTCAAACCAATCAAGCAATACACTCGTGAGGTTAAGCAAAAGCCCAATATAGTGCTCTTTATCTTAGAGAGTTTCGGTAAGGAGTATTGGGGTTGTATGAATACCAAGGGGGATATCCCCAATTTCAAGTCCTACACTCCTTTCTTGGATTCGCTCTCCCAGCATTCCTTTGTCTTGGACAATGCCTATTGTACAGGGCGCCAGTCTATTCATGGCATGTCCTCCATGCTCGCTGGGATTCCTTCCTTTCAGGTAGCTTATACCTCTTCCCCTTATGTGAAACAGCCTACTCAGTCTTTGGTTTCCATTGCCAAGGAGATGGGCTATGATACCTCTTTCTTCCACTCGGCTCCCAATGGCTCTATGGGATTCTTAGGTTTTTCCAATATCTTGGGCTTTGATCATTATTATGGAAAGACAGAGTATAACAACGATGCCGATGACGACGGCCGCTGGGGTATCTGGGACGAACCTTTCTTCCAGTATATGTGTCGCACTTTATCGGAGAAAAAACAGCCTTTCTTAGGCAATATCTTTACACTCTCCTCTCATCATCCTTTCCAGATTCCCAAGCAATACGAGGGAAAATTTGACAAAGGCACTTTGGAGATTCACCAGTGTATTGGCTATACAGATTATTCGCTCAAGCAGTTTTTTGCTTGTGCCAAGAAGCAACCTTGGTTTGAGAATACAATCTTTGTTTTTGTCAATGACCACCCCAACCAGACCTATTACGAGCGTTACAAACAGGCGATCACCAATATGGGAGCAGCCATTATGTTCTATAGTCCTAATCCTGACTTGGTGCCTACCAAGCGTTATAGCGAGATTAGCCAGCAGATAGATATCTACCCCTCTTTAGTGGATCTGATGGGCTATCAGAAGCCTTTCCGCTCATGGGGACGTAGTGTCTTTGCCGACAAGCCCGATGAGACCCCCCGTGCCTTTATCTCCAACGCCCTGATGTACCAAATGAAGCAAGGCAACTACATCTATATCCTTGACGAAAATGGCCAAGTCAATGGAATTTATAAGAAAGAAGATGAGGCGCTCAAGCACAACCTATGGGGCAAAGAGGATAATGCCGAAATACAAAAGGGCATAAAAGACCTACAAGCCTTCGTACAGGACTATATGGATAGGGTGATGCATCACAAATTGAACCCTAACAAAAATTGATAATCAACGCTTTAGAAAATAAAAAGTATTTATTTGTTCTTATCTAATTATTTTTGTAAATTTGTCGCCTAATAAGTATTTTATATGGGAACCAGTGCAGAAAATCAAGAAATTGTTAAAAAAGTTTTTACCAAATATTTAGAGGAACATGCCCATCGCAAAACACCTGAACGCTATGCCGTTTTGCAGGAGATTTATGACAGCAACGAACACTTTGATATAGAGTCTCTTTATATCAAAATGAAAAACAAAAACTATAGAGTAAGTCGTGCCACCCTCTACAACACCATAGAAATCCTCTTGGATTGTGGACTGGTACGTCGCCACCAATTTGGGCAAAACCAAGCCCACTACGAGAAGTCTTATTTCGACCGCCAGCACGACCATGTAATCCTTACCGATACAGGAGAAGTAGTGGAGTTCTGTGACCCTCGTATCCAAGCTATTAAGCAGACCATAGAGGAGGTTTTTGACATCACCATTGACAACCATTCCCTCTATTTCTATGGTCGTCGCAATAAAAAAGAAAATACTAACGAAGCTTAAAACCAATTTATAATGGCAGTAGATTTACTACTCGGTCTCCAATGGGGAGACGAGGGAAAAGGAAAAATCGTAGATGTCCTTACGCCCAAATATGATATTATCGCACGTTTCCAAGGAGGCCCTAATGCGGGACATACCCTTGAGTTCGAAGGTATTAAGCATGTTTTGCACACTATCCCCTCTGGCATTTTCCGCCCCAATGTGGTCAATGTCATCGGCAATGGGGTCGTGATTGACCCTATCATCTTGAAAAAGGAAATCGACGCACTTGCTCCCTTTGGTATCAACATAAAAGAGCGCTTGCTTATCTCTCGCAAGGCGCACCTGATTCTCCCTACCCACCGCCTGCTTGATCAGGCTTCCGAACTCTCCAAGGGAAAAGCTAAAATCGGCTCTACCCTGAAGGGGATTGGCCCTTGTTATATGGATAAAACAGGACGTAATGGCTTGAGAATCGGGGATATAGAGAACAAAGACTTCCTTTCGCTCTACCGTAACCTAACCGACAAACACCTCTCCATGATTGGTTTCTATGGGGTTACACTTGAGTATGACCTTCCTGCGCTCGAAAAAGAGTTCTTTGAGGCTATTGACCTTATCAAGTCTCTTACTTTTATTGATAGTGAGGACTTTTTCTACCATGCTCAAAAGCAAGGCAAAAAGATCTTAGCCGAGGGGGCACAAGGCTCTATGCTGGATATAGATTTTGGTACTTATCCCTTTGTTACCTCTTCCAATACTACTGCCTCTGGGGCTTGTACTGGGCTGGGGATTGCTCCGAACCAGATTAAGAATGTAATGGGTATCTTCAAGGCTTATACTACCCGTGTAGGTAGCGGCTCTTTCCCTACCGAACTCTTTGACGAAGTAGGTGAGAAAATCGGTCAGATAGGGCGCGAAGTAGGTGCTACCACTGGTCGCAAGCGCCGTTGTGGTTGGTTGGACTTAGTGGCGCTTCGCTATGCTATCCATCTAAGTGGTGTTACCCAACTGATGATGATGAAGGCCGATGTCCTCAGTGGTTTTGAGACCTTAAAAGTATGTACAGCCTATCGCTACAAGGGTGAGGTGATTCAGCACTTCCCTTATGGCACTGAGACCGAAGAAATCACTCCTATCTATACCGAACTAAAGGGCTGGAATACCGACCTTTCAACACTTAAGAACTCCCATGACCTCCCTAAAGAACTCTTGGACTATATCTGCTTTATCGAGAAGGAAGTGGAGGTTCCTATTACCCTAGTATCGGTAGGGGCTGACCGTACACAAACCATTGTTTTCTAAATCAACCCGCTGATAATGAAGCATATATACCTATCTTTCCTATCCCTTACCGCTCTTGTGCTGACTACTTCCTGCAATACTGATGGGGAGATCCGCCAAGTAGAGGGGAACATATTGGGAACACCGCTCTTTACACCTAAAAAGGACTCTATTGCACTGGAGTTCAACAATATAAAAGTTAGTGCTATACAGACCAATAGCCAAAACAACCCGATCCTTGGCCAGCTTACCCAGGGAAGTCTCGGTACGACCAATGTGGCCTTGGTAACCCAAGCCTTACTCTCTAGTGCCAACCCTACCTTTGGGGAGAAAACCCAAGAGCAAGAGGCCTCTTCCTACAATGAGAATGAGACCGTGGAAAAGGTGTACCTCTATTTGCCTTTCTTTTCTACAGAGAAGAATATACAAGACCCCTCCGATGCTAAAAAGACTATCAAAACTTATACCCTAGACTCTATCTATGGGGGAAAAGAGGCGTCTTTTACCATGAAGGTCGAACAACTCAACCATCACCTAAGGGATATCAATAGCCAACTGGAATCACAGGTATATTACTCCAACGAAGTATTCCCTACTGCCGCAACCTTGGCCGAGGTCACCGTAGCAGGAGTGAGCAACAATCCTATTGTTCGCTATCAGTTTGACGACCCTACTACCCAGACCAATGAGGCAACTAAGGAGAAAGACCACCTTGCTCCTGGTTATCGTATAGAACTCTCCCCTACCCTCTTCCAAAGTCTGCTCTTGGACAAGGAAGGTGATAGCTCGCTTAGTAGTAACGACAGCTTCCGCCAAGCTCTCAATGGCTTGGTGATTTCTACGGCCAACTTCTCCTCTGGACTATTGGCACTTATCAATCTGAAAAATGCTAAGATTGAGGTAGTGTATAACTATCAGTTCCAAAAGGACAACAACACTTATACCAAGAAGAAGTCCTACGAACTCTCCTTAGGGGGTATCAGCTTTAACCAATACACCATTTCCGATGATACAGTTTCTCCCTCTCAAGATGCTATCTACCTCAAGGGCGGACAGGGCTATGTAGCCGAACTGACCATACCTGAGAACAACCCTGTTTTCCAGATGCTTAAGGCTAAAAAACCGATCATCAATCAGGCTGATTTGTACTTATATGTGGATAAAACTAAGGTAGATCTCACCCAACAACCTCCCTATGTACTCATATACAATGCTACCAAAGGCCTCCCTCTATATGACTATAGCGCTGAGATTTCTGGCAATACCTCCAGCAACGATATTGTCTCTATTGGGCGCCTGACAAAAGATAGCAAGGGAGATTATTACTATCATTTTTACCTAACCGACCACCTTACAAGCCTTGTAAAGAATGGTTCTGACAATGTGAAGATAGGTTTGGCCGTCTCCACTCACCTCTCCCAAGATACCAAAAGTACTGTTTCGGCTATGAGAAGTATCTCTTATAAGAATAGTGCCAATGAGGTTAAGAAAACCGTCTTAGGAAACGCTGAAAACACCCTCTATACAGTAGTTTATGGCAATGGCAACCAAGTTCCTGAAGGTAAAAAACTAAAACTTATGGTATATTACACTCTTACAGAGTAACAATTACAAATCCAAAACCACCTGATAATCATTTGCTTTGAGATATTTCAAAAGCTGCTCCAATACATGGAGGGTACGCTCGGAAGTATCGTGCATGAGAATGATATTCCCTTGGGTTAACTTAGAGACAACTCGGCTCCACAGCCGAGTTTCGTCTTTTATAACTGTATCCAGCGAACGTATATCCCAGCCTATGACCCTCTTTCCTGTACGCCTCGCAGCGCTGGCTATATGTGGATTGGTAACCCCATAAGGAGGACGGAAATAAGGGGTTACTATCCCCAATTGTGCTAAAAGAGCATCGGTTTGTTGTATCTCTTGGGTCATAACAGCCGAGGAGGCAAAGCAGTTTTTGGGGGTATGGCTATAGGTATGATTGCCTATGAGGTGTCCTTCGTCCTTGATACGCTGGACTATCTGTGGGTATTGCGCTATTTGTCGGCCTATACAGAAGAAAATAGCCTTAACCTCATATCGCTTGAGTAAATCCAAAAATAGCGGCGTTAGCTCCGTAGGCCCATCGTCAAAGGTAAGTACCACCTGCCGCTTTTGCTTATTTTTCAAACGACAAAGAGTAGGCACAAAATAGCCTAAACGGATATCAAACACCCCCCAAGAGAGCAACCCCACAAAGAGTAACCCCAAGGCAAGGTAATACCCCCAGCCCCATGTATAGCAAGAGCCTACTCCAATCCCAAGGGCTAAGAGTAGGCAGTTATAGTAATGCTTGGTCATTTTAGTAACAATCAGCTAATAGTTGTCCGTTGGCCTTGTAATAATCCGCTGAGAAGGGGGTGAGTTCTCCAAGCCAAGCGGTAACGTCCTTATACATATCCAAAGAACCACAGATCATCACCACCCCATCACTGGTTAGTACCTCTGTAAGTAGTGCAGCATCCCTCTTAAGCAAGTCGGTTACATAGCCTCCATCGGTCTCCCGTGAGTAGATCAGAGAGAACTGCTTGATCTTTCCTTTCTGTTGTTGTGCTTCAAAGAAGCGACGATACTCGGCAGCCGTAGCATCATTATTTCTTAGTCCTAGATATACATAGACTTCCGTTTGCTTGTTTTGGTCGGCCATACCCAAGAAAGGTGCTACCCCTGTTCCGTTGGCTACAAGCACTACCTTTTTGGCTTTCTTAGGAAAACGGAAAGATGGGTTAGGGACGATTCGCGCTAAGAAAGTCTCCCCCTTCTTGAGCTGGTAGAGATAGCCTGAGCCTAATCCGTGTACATGTCGCTTAACGGTTAGTTGCAACTTGCCCCCTACTTTCCCTATAGAATAAAGGCGTTCTTGCTTGCCATCGGGATAGATAGCTAAGAGGTCTCCAGAGGTAAAACGTCGCTTTGTCTGTAGTACCAAGGAGAATGTCTCCTCAGGAGCTGTTTCCTTAGCCGCTTCCACTACTTTTATCTTTGTCAGTGCAGCTCTTTCTCCCTCATAGTAGGACGGAGTAGTCTCCAAGGCAAGTTCACTCAGCCCATTCCATGCGGCTACCCAAGTTACAAACTCCGCCGAGGATTGGTCATTGACCGTATGTACAGGCAGCAGAGAAGTCGCCCAAGAGGCCTCTTTGAGTGCCTCCTCTATAGCAAAAGCAAAAGCACAATAATCAGGATAGAGCTTGGAGCCAAATCCTACTATACTACAAGATAGGGCACCTTGTGGAGTTGTACGCAATAGAGATAGGAATTGATCGGCATTGCTCGGAGGATTCCCTACCCCATAGGTTGAGGTAAATATAAGCAAATGGCTGCCCTTAGGATAGGTCTGGTAACTATTGAGTGGTGCCAAGTAGGCTTTCTTTCCTAAGGCTTGTAGTTGGGCTAAGACCTTTTGAGCTACCGAAAGGGTATTGCCGCCTTCTGAACCGTAGAGTAGGATATATTCCGCCTCGGCGGGAGTGCAGGTGTTGCGTACCTTTACCGACTTGCGGGAGAAGGTTATGACAAAACCTGTATAGATGAAAAAGAGCATCCCCACACAAGCGATAACCAAAATAGCTGCCCACCACGCGCTGGTACGTCCTGTATGTAAGTCCTTACAAAAGCGGGCAAAAACCTGTGTTTTAGGATAGGCTACCTCGCTCAGCACATGGCCTGTAAACTGGCTTACCACCAGTTCCCTATCCTTGAGCTTTACCAAATAGGCATCCTCATAAGTGGTGTCAAAAGGGAACTCTACACTCACCACCTTGTCCAAGGTAATTTGGTTAAGTACGGCTATTTGCTGTACCTCCATAGGGTCTTCCCCATCGTAGGATTCTTCTACAGCATAATCTACCTCGTATTTTTCCTTTGGTTTCTCTCCTAAGAAGCGGTTATATACCAGATAAGTACCAGTAAGACCTAAGATAAGCAGCGGAATAAGTAGCCACTTACCCAAAACAGTATGATAATAGCGAGAGAAACCGTCCTTTATCGTCTTCTTAAAGAAGTTTCTCGCTCCGTTTTGTTTTTTAAAGATTAGCATAAGCCCTGAAAGCACACTAAAGACCAAGCAAAGTGCAATAAAGCCCATAATGATGCGCCCCACATTCTTTAGCTCCAAAGAGCGATGTAGGGAAATCATGAATTTGACAAAAGCCGAGCGCTCCTCTACCTTACCCAAGACCTTGCCTGTGAGTGGGTCTATATGGGCATTAACTTCTTTCCCTTCCTTGTCTGTTGCCTTGATTACGGCAAAGCCACGCGGGTCTATGGTAAGGGAATTAACTTCCTGATAGGCCTCCCTGACCCCAGCGATGGATTGAGCTAAAGTAATTTGGTCAAGATGTTCCGCCCTATAGGAGGGATATTGTCTGTCTATATTATTTAGGCCTATAATAGCCCCTGTTACCGCGGCCAAGGCAAAGAATAAAGAGGCTATAATAGCCAGAGTTAAGTGGATATAACGCATCATTTCAGTGAATAGTGAATAATGAATAACGAATAACGAAAAATGAATAGTGAACGCATGAAGAGTTTTTTTTTCACTCTTCACTTATATCATTCCCCTTGCTTTAAGCTCCAGATATTTATTGATACTCTGTAGCGTGAGTTGCTGGGGAGGGGTCAGTAGGCACTGAATTCCGTGGCGGGTCAGTTCCTGAACAATAAGCCGTTTCTCAAAGGAGAATTTCTCGGCGATAACCTTGTCATACACCTCTTGGATATGCTCGGAAGGCTTATGCAGGAGGTGTTCCAGTTCTGTATTTTGGAAAAATATCACCACCAAAAGGTGCTTTTTGGCTATGGCCTTTAGAAAGGGCAATTGCCGATATAGGCTGTTAGGTGTCTCAAAATTGGTATAGAGCATCAGCAAACTGCGTTGCTTAATGGTATTATTAATATCCGAATAGAGCCTACCGAAATCCGTCTCCTTGAAGTCTGTCTCTATACGATAGAGCTTTTCCATGATACGCTGCATTTGGTCTGATTTGCGATCGGCCACTACCCTATCCTCTACCTTGCGGGAGAAGGTGAAAATCCCCGCTTTATCCTGCTTTTTGAGAATGATATTGGTCAGTGCCAAGGAGGTATTAATCGCATAATCCAAGAGCGAAAGCCCCTCAAAGGGCATATACATACTACGCCCTTTGTCTATAAGGGTATATACATGTTGCGCCTTCTCATCTTGGTACTGATTGACCATCAGCTGGGCTCGCTTGGAGGAGGCTTTCCAGTTGATTGTTCGCATATCATCACCCTGTACATAGTCTCGTATATGCTCGAACTCCATGGTGTGGCCTATCTTGCGTATCTTCTTGATTCCATAGTCAAAAAGGCGTTGGGAGAATGCAATCAACTCAAACTTCTTCATCTGGATAAAGGACGGATAAGTGGCCACCATAGCATGCTCGCAGGAGACATAGCGCTTTACAAACAGCCGCAAAGGCGTATAGACAAAGGCATTGAGCTTCCCAAAACTATACTCCCCTCGCTCGGTAGGGCGCAGGTAGTACTGGAATACCTGCTCTTGCCCTCCCCTGAAGTAGAGGGTGTATTCGAAATCTCGCTTTTGGAACTGAAAGGGAATCTCATCCACCAGTTGCATATACATAGGAAAGGGATAGAGGCTCTTGATATGTACCTCTATAAGGTTCTCATCGCTATTGGAGAGCCTCTCTGGCAATACCCGCTGGGCTTCAATCCCCTTTTTAGTGGTGAAGACCAAAAGAAAATCCAAAAAACACACCAAAGCAAATACATACAGCGCCCCCTGCGCTATGGGAGTGAGCCCTACCCAAAAGAAAGAGAGGGTATAGAGTCCCATAAGGCAGAGCAACCAGATGAAAAAGCCTGTATGTAAGTATATTTTTCTCATCGGGGTATGGCTACACTTTCTATGATTTGTTGGATAATCTGTTCAGAACGAATGCCTTCCATTTCCTTTTCAGGGGCAAGGATTACCCTATGCCCTAGTACGGGATAGGCGGCTTGTTTGATATCCTCTGGGGTTACAAAATCTCGCCCTGCAAGGACTGCAAAGCCTTTAGCAGCATTGAGCATCGCCAAGGAAGCACGCGGAGAAGCCCCTAAGTAGAGGAAGCTATTCTCACGAGTGTTTTGGGTAATTTTGGCTATATATGCTATCAGCTGGGGTTCTACAAGTATATTCTTAACCATAGCCTGATAACGTACTAAGTCCTCAGCCGAAAGCACCTTGCTCACTGTAGCGGTCTTATCCTGTGCCTTGGCCTCATGCTCGCGAGTAATAATCTGAATTTCATCTTCTAACGAGGGATAGTCAATCACAATCTTAAAGAGAAAACGGTCTAGCTGGGCTTCAGGCAGGCGATAGGTACCTTCTTGTTCTATTGGGTTTTGGGTAGCAATCACCAAGAAAGGGGGCTGCATCTTAAAGCGTAAACCGTCTATAGTGATTTGTCGCTCTTCCATCACTTCAAAGAGCGCCGCTTGAGTCTTGGCGGGAGCTCGGTTGATCTCGTCAATAAGTATCAGGTTGGAGAAGATAGGCCCTTTCTTGAACTCAAATTCTGATTTCTTGAGGTCAAATACGGAAGTTCCTAGCACGTCCGATGGCATAAGATCAGGGGTAAACTGTATACGACTAAAGCCTATATCCAAGGCCTTGGAAAGGAGCTTTACGGTAATGGTCTTAGCTATCCCTGGCACCCCTTCCAAGAGTACATGACCGTTGCTTAGTAGAGCTACCAGTAGGTAGTCTATCATCTTCTCTTGTCCTACGATGACCTTCTGAAGTTCAGAGCGCACCTGAGCCAATTGTTTTTGCAACAGGCCAAGGTCAAGGCGAGAGGCAAATTCTAATTTATTATTTTCGTCCATAGGTATATTCTTTAATGTATGTTCCAAAATTCGTCTATCCATTTGTCCAACTGGGTAAGGGTTTCCTCTTGGGCTTGTTGGGTTTGCTCAAAGTGTATAATGGTGCCAACTATCTGTTGTACTAAGTCCCTATCCTTGCCTGATTTGTTAGCTAACTTAGTGGCAAAATCCTCATTGATTTGCTGGGTATCCAGGTAGTATCTTTGCCTTACTTGGTCTAAGAAATAGGTAATCTTCTTACGTACCATATCGGTAGCATCGCGCTCTTGGTAGTAGAGCGAACTGATGCTTTGGGCAAACTCAATAGTGGTATTCTTTGGCTTTTCTATCACAGGAATAATTCGTTGCTGGCGCTTCCCCTTAAAGAGCAGATACAGCACAAAGCCCAAAAGCATCAAGTGCCAGGCTGTACGCAGCTGTGGCTGACTCATGATAAAGCTCAAAGTATCTTCTCCTTGAGTAGGAGGGACAAACCAAACCGTTGGCCTATCCTCTGGCAAATAGGAGAGCACTGTAGCGACATAGGAGCGTGCATCTTGACTCTCTTTGAGAAAGTAGTTGGTAAAGGCCATTGGGGGGCCTAAGTAAAGAAAGAACTTCCCCTTGCCATAAGGTACTTCTACAAAGTTGATTTTCTTTCTTATTTTCCTACCATCAGAGAAAAACACATAGCCCAAGGCCTTGTCCCGCTCCTTATCCAATTGGGTAAAGTAATTGACTCTCAGATAGGCCCTTTCTGGGTTGATATAGATCTGCTTATCATAAGAGGTACTATTGAGTTGGAGATTGATATCATCTACAGTTAGCTCATAGTCTATATCTATCTTCAGTGTATCCATTAGCCCATAATTTTCATTGAGGAAAAGTGCTTGGCTACCTGCCCTCACATCGGAAAGTATTTTTTTGAGAGACACCTCATCTATTCCTTCTGTGGTAAAAATATAATTATAATTTTCTTTTTGCTGATTTCTCCTAAGGTATTCGTAAGGTGTATAGGATATTTTATCTATCTTCTTAGAGAAAAAGTACTTGAGTTGCTCACCAAAGATATAAAGTCCATAAGGCTGCTTACTATTGGCATCATAGGTCTGCTCCCAATCCACCTTTCTATCGGCCGAGGAGAAGACAGTTAGTGCCATGACAATAACCACTACACTCAAAAGAATCAGATAATTACGTATTGCCTTTCCCATTTACTTCTTTTTTTGAGTGTTTATATACCCTTGATAATCAGCCTTTGCCTCTTGGTATTGGACATCACTGATAGAGAACTCTCCATACCATATATAGTTATACACCTTGGAGAGATAGACAAAGCGTGCCTTCTGGGTTGGGTCTTTGATTTCTCGCTCATAGTCAGAGTTAGTTTTTCTCTCCTCCCAAGCTATTTGTCCTTTGTCAGAAAGTACCTTCAGTAGCCATAGGTAATATAGGCGAATACTCTGGCGAGTATCATTCTGTTGTTCTGCCTTTTGTATCAGTGTAGGAAAATCGGCTTGATGGAGGTGCTTCTCTATGGCGTCCATAGGAATATCCGAAAGTTTTTCCTTACTCCTATCGGTTAGCCAGCGACCTTTGCGGCCAAGTGCCCAGCGTACCACAAAGAAAATAACGACCAATATGAGTACAAAGCCCAATAGTTGTAGCATATGTTGTGCCCCATTCCCTTGTAAGTTTTTTCCATAGATAAACTCAAGTATCTTATATATGATTCGCACCAATACCTCCCAAAACCCTGAGAGAAAAGCATCATTCTGCCCAGAGGTGTCTGAGTAATCAAAATCAGCAGTGTTGTATTGCTCTGGTACCCCCTCAAAGGAACGCAGAGCATCGGGAGGGGTTTGCCTTACAGGAATCTGATAGGTAAGGCTGTCTTTTCCGTGAGTAGCAGGAGCTTCTGTTTGTGCATACAAAGGCACTCCTATACACAGAAAGTATAGGAGTAGTCCGTATAATTGTATTTTTCGCCTATTCTTCTTGAGCATTTTGACCTATAAGATCTATTTCATCGGTATATTCCCCGTCTTTTTCTCCAAAGTGAATGAGTATTTGCAAGAATGTCTGAAAATTGGATGCTACAAAAACAACTGTAATGATAATAAGCAGCAATATAAAGACCAAAATTGTATTGCTTATAGTAGCCTCAAAGCCTGAGAGTCCTCCTAAGACTACCAGATAAACAACCATAGGCACAATAACTCCTGCTGTCGTTATAGCGGAAATGATGAGGCTCATCACAAAAGTAGCCCCAAATTTGTCCCAAAAACCTACTTTTAACTGATTGAACACCTTACCCAAGGCAGGGAAATAATCCATTTTATCTTTGATATATATAAGCATAAATTGTTGCAAAAAGAGAACCATAAAAGTACTCAAGAAAGCACTGATCAGCCGAAACAAGACAGGTTCTCCATCAAACAGTTTGATAGTCCATAGCAAAATAAACCAAAAAGGAATTCCTATGACAAAGAAAGAGATAAACCCAAAAGCAAAAGCTCGGGGAAGCATCACTCTGATCCTATCAAAAATCTCCTTAGCACTTATATCCGTCCTATAAGGTGCCTCCTCCAGCAGTTGCGTATAAGCAATAGGGAAACAAATGACAAACAATACTAAAAAGACAGACAACAGCAGCAAGACCAAAACCAACAAGGCCGTTGGTCCAAAACCAATAGAAGATCGCGAAGAAGCATAAAGAGCAAACATAGCTACTGCAATAATACCCACCGCTGCAAATATAGCACCATTGACTATTAAGTAATTAGAGAAAAAATTCCTCGCATACTTCTTAAAGAAAGTAAACGTATCTCCAATGAGGGCACTAAAGCCTCTTTTCTTGTAGAAAATAAAATCATTCATATTTTTGACTATTTGATTTATAATGTTTTACTATAGGATATATCAAAAAATAATAGGTAATCACCGCAAGTGTCCCCAGTATGATTGTAAGGTTCAACCACAGGGGCATATCATAATAATAGCGCGTAATAAAGCCCTCTATAAAGCCTGCGGCTATAAAGAAAGGCACCGTTCCAAAGAGCAGAGATAGGCCTTCCTTGAAAGCAATCTTAAAGGAAAGCATACGCGAATAAGTTTTGGGGAAGAGAATCCCCCCTGTAAGGACAAAGCCGGCCGCTATAGCTATGATAATACTAAAAATTTCCATGGCTCCATGCAGCCACAAGGCCCTAAGAGCAGCATCTATCACGCCCATATCATAACAAAAATACGTGAAAGCCCCCAACATAACTGCATTCTGTAACGCCATAAGGAAAGTTACCGTACCTGCGGTTATCCCACAGAGGAAGCAGTAAAAAGCCACCTTGATATTATTGAAAGTAATCGCTATAGCCGTAGCCCAATTACTCCCTTGCTTATATACAGCCATAGGGTCGCCCCTCTCTATATGCTCCAAGGTCTTGTTTATATAGGTATCCCCCATAATGACCCTTACATAGCGCGGCTCGTAATAGGCCGAAAGTGTCCCCACCAAAGCGAAGAAGAAGAATAGGATAAAACTAAAATAGATAAGCCTTCGGTACTTATAGGCAAGCATGGGTACATAGTCGGTGAAAAAAAATTTCAATCTATTTTTCTCAATTCGCTTGGTTTTGTAAATTTTTTGGTATATTTGCGTGACCAAAAAATTGAGATATGTAACCGTATTACTCTTTGGGTAATAGGTCTGGGCAAAAGACAAGTCACCCAATAGCTGGACGTAATAATCCGCCATTTGGTCGGGGGAAATAGGCTTTCGCTCATTTAGGACAGCCTCCACCTCCAACCATTTGTCTTTATTTTGCTTGATAAAGGCTACTTCTCTCATACAAGGTGCTAAATTAGAAAAAATATGTCAAAGATACAAATAAAAACCACACAAAATATTCTGCTCGCTTTTGAGCCAGCTTCCATTGGAGAGCGTATGGGTGCCTTTGCTATTGATTTTGTCCTTATTATGGGTTATGGATACCTTGTCAATGCAATCATGAAGCTTTTTTACTATAGCGCTATCAGCAATCCTTGGGAGTTTTTTGCGACCTATTTGGTACTGATGTTGCCAGCGGTCTTCTATCCCTTGGTAGCGGAATCCCTTATGCAAGGACAGACTGTGGGTAAGCGCATCATGAAAATCAGGGTACTCAAGATTGATGGGTATCAGGCCTCCTTTGGCGATTTCTTTATCCGTTGGCTATTTACTTTGGTAGAAGTGGATCTTTTTATGGGTTCGGCAGCACTTATCAGTATTATTTCTTCCAAGTACTCCCAGCGCTTAGGCGACTTTGCCGCAGGGACTGCCGTTATCACCGAACGCAACAAGATGAACATCTCTCATACTATCTTGGAAGAACTCTCCTATACCTATCAGCCGCTCTTCACCCAAGCTGAAGTGTTACTCTTTTCAGATCAAGACGCTCAAACAATCAAGAACTACCTCGCCCTAGCCCTAAAAAGCAAGAACGGGCATCTCACCATAGCGCGCTTAGCGGACAAGATCACCGAAATCTCCAGGCGTGAACACACCTCTTTCTCCAAAAAAGCCGATTTCGTCCAGCAATTCCTTAAAGATTACAGCTTTTATACGGGCAAGTAATAAGGTTTTGGTTACGCAACGGTTACGCAAATTTATTTCTATAATCATACTGATAATCAATGTTTTAAAAAAAATACACTTATTTTTTGTCAGAAAAATAAGGTTTTGGTTACGGAACGGTTACGCAAATTTATATTTACAAACTATTGATTTTCAAATATTTAAAAATAAAAAACTCTTTTTTACAATCAAAAAAGGCATTCTGGTTACGCAACGGTTACGCAAATTAGCCATTAAGAACCCACAATTCAAAATTATCTCAAACTCTAATTTAAAAATATTCTAAATAACTTGCGGTATTAGATTTTTATTTGTACTTTTGCGGCACGTTTATATCTAAATCATACCGATATGAAAAAAACATTGTTTTTGATGGCTACTGTTGCCCTAATGGTAGCTTCTTGTGGAAATAACAAGAAACCTGAAGAGGCTGCACAAACTACAGAACAGCCTGCTGCTACTGAAGCGCCTGCTACAAACCAAGACGCAGAAGCTGCTAATGTAACCTTGGAGGCTACTGACCAAATGACTTTCAACCTTAAGGAAATCAAAGTAAAAGCTGGACAAACCGTTAATCTTACCCTCAAGCACGTAGGACAAATGGATAAGAAGGTGATGGGACACAACTTTGTTCTCCTTAAAAAAGGTACTGACCTTTCCGCTTTCGGAGAAGCTGCTGTAGCAGCTGGTCCTGCCAATGACTATATCCCTAATGGGGGAGCTGATGTGATTGCTCATACCAAACTTATTGGTGGCGGTGAGAGTGATACCATCTCTTTCAAAGCTCCTGAAGCTGGTACTTACGACTTTATCTGTTCCTTCCCTGGTCATCTTGCCCTTATGAAAGGAACTTTCATTGTAGAATAAGTTGTTCTAGTTATTATTCTTTTCTATAGAAACAGAGGTCTCACCTGTGGCGAGACCTCTGTCTATTTTACTGTTATGGAGAACAATAATTCGGTTTGTACACTTGCCTGCCAAGTGGTGTCGGCTCTGATAGCGTAAAGAGTATTGGTCAAGGGGAGCGCTACCAAATCGCCTGTGCGAAGAGTCATATTCTCTGATACTGTTTTTAAGGCTAGCGGCAGCAACTGTAAGGCAGGTTGCAAAGGAAGTTCCTCTAGTACCTGACCATCTTGGCTTAGTATGGCTGTGTCTTCTTGTTTTAGGCGTTCTGTAGGCAGGAAATGACCTACTACCATAGAACTGTCAAAGGAGGTGGCCAGCTCCCAAGGTTTAGCTGTGGCTTGAAGCTGTTGTTGCCTATCATAAGCCGTTAGAGCAAGCCCCAAAGAGACTTGTTCGTAGTACTTAGAGGCAAATTTTTCTAAGATACATTTACCTTGTTTGCTAAGTTTGGCCATTAGTACCACTTGTGCACGGAGATCCCCAGTAAAGTCGGGTATATAGAGCGGAAGTTCTCTATTATGTACAGCCGTATCGGGCTTTATATAGAGCAGTGGCTGCTCCTGCGCTGTGGTGGGTAGTTGTATATATACTATTTTCACAAGAAAAACTTTTTTTATCGTTATAAAATCCGTATTTTTGCCCTTTATTTGAACCTATATGCGTATTATCTCTGGCACCCATCGTGGCAAGCAACTCATTGCTCCCAAAAACCTCCCTGTACGTCCTACTATGGACTTTGCCAAGGAGTCGCTTTTTAATATCCTCAACAACTATTTTTTCTTAGATAGTATCAAAGTGCTAGACCTTTTCGCTGGCACAGGCAATATCAGCTACGAGTTCGGCAGTCGGGGTTGTCCTGAGATTACGGCCGTAGATAGTCACCCTGCCTGCGTACAGTATATCCGCAAGACAGCCGAGGCGCTCGCCTACCCTATTGAAGTAGTCAAAAGTGATGTCTTTACCTACTTAGACCGCAGTCTGAGCCAGTACGACGTCATCTTTGCCGATCCTCCCTATGATATAGAACCCGATAGCCTCGAACGATTGATCGAGACTGTCTTTGAGCGCAACCTCCTCAGCGAAGATGGCCTGCTGATTGTTGAGCACTCCTCCAAAGTCCATTTAGAAGAAGACCCTCATTTTCAAGAAGAAAGACGCTATGGCGGGACAACCTTTAGTATCTTTAATAATGACTAATGACTAGTGACTAATCCTATTGCACTAGTCATTTGTCACTAGTCACTAATCACTAGTCATTTGTCACTTGTCACTAGTCACTTGTCACTAAACTAAGTATTTAATCCCAATCACCAACCCTAAGTGCATTCCCTCGTGGGTGTTATTAAAGTAAATAGCATCTTCCACACAGCTAAGGGGATAGTTAAGCCCTGTAAGGTAGTCGGTATAGGTGGTAAAAATACCCTTTTGGTAATCCTCTTCCAGCTGTTGTTGGGTGGAGAGAAGCAACCCTTTGAGGGTATCTACTTCTTCTTGAGTAGGGACATGTCCATCAGGTACGGTACCCTTGCGATAGGCAGCTATAAAGTCCTCTGGCACATACATAGATAGCCCACTATTATAGTAGCAATAAAGCTGTTGGGTTACAATCGCATGAGAGATGTTCCACAACAAGTTATTGCGAAAACCCTGAGGGATCACGGCTAATTGTTCCAAGGTAAAACCTTCTAGATATTGTAAGTATCGCTCTCTGATACACTTGTGTAAAGAGAACACAGATTTATCTAATTTCATATTTTTATAGATTAATTTTGTAATATTTGCTTGATAATAAGTGGAAAAGCACGATATTCCAACTCATGTACCTTTTGTGCAAGGCTTTCAGGAGTATCGGTTGGTGCAATCACCACACGCTCTTGGTAGATGATTGCCCCCTCATCATAGTGCTCATTGATGTAATGAATAGTGATACCACTCTCTTTTTCACCTGCGGCGATCACAGCCTCATGTACGTGCATGCCATACATGCCCTTGCCCCCATATTTGGGCAGCAGAGAGGGGTGTATATTGATAATTCTATTGGGAAAACGAGCGATAATATTCTCAGGACATTTCCAAAGGAAGCCTGCCAAGACAATTAGGTCGGGTTGTTCGCGCTCCAAGAGATCCAGTATATAGGATGTCTCATAGAAATCCTTCCTGTCAAAGAGCATACAAGGCACATCCAACCGCTGAGCACGGTCTATGACACCTGCTTTGGGATTGTTGGTCAATATAAAAGCTACCTCAGCCAAGCCATTCTCTCTGAAATAAGTTACAATACGCTCGGCATTGGAACCATTGCCCGAAGCCAATAGAATGAGTTTTTTCATCAGTCAAGAAATTTGTGCAAATTTACGCATTTTTTTTCGGGTTAGCCAGAAAAAAACAACTTCTTTTTCTTACCTTTGCCCCACAAAATAACTGATGACAACAACCTATGAAAAAGGCTATTTTCCCTGGCTCTTTTGATCCCATCACCTTGGGGCATTATGACATTATTTGCAGGGCTACAGAACTCTTTGACGAAATTATAGTAGCCGTAGGAGAAAATGCCGACAAGCGTTATATGTTCTCCGTAGAAGAACGCAAGGCCTTTATTACCAAGGCTTTCGCTGACCATCCGAAGGTGAAAGTAGTTAGCTACCAAGGTCTTACGGTAGATTTCTGCAAGAGCCTACAAATCCCCTTCATTCTCAGGGGCTTACGCAACCCTGCCGACTTCGAGTTTGAGCGAGCCATTGCCCATACCAATAGGGACTTGGCTGGAGTGGAGACCGTATTTTTGCTCACTGCTGTGAAGACCTCCCATATCTCCTCCTCCATAGTACGTGATGTAATCCGCAACCGAGGCGATTATACCCTCTTAGTTCCTGAGAGTGTGCGTATTGAAAACATTGAAAAATACTATATACACTGATGACTTACACAGAAAGCATAGATTGGTTATGGGCGCACCTGCCTATGTACCAAGAAAAAGGACGCTCCGCCTTCCGAGGCAAATTGGACAATATCCTCCTTTTGTGCGACCATTTAGGCAATCCACAAGAACAATTCCCTACCCTACATATAGCGGGCACCAATGGCAAAGGCTCCTCTTCCCATGCCTTAGCTTCTGTATTGCAGGAAGCTGGTTATAAGGTAGGACTCTATACCTCCCCACACCTGAAGGACTTTCGCGAACGTATCAAAATTAATGGAGAAGACATCTCTCAAGAGGCGGTATGTCAGTTTGTTGAAAAGAACAAAGATTTTATAGAAGGAGAAAATTTCTCCTTTTTTGAGGTTACCGTAGGTATGGCTTTTGATTATTTTGCTTATCAAAAGGTAGATATAGCCGTCATAGAAGTAGGCTTGGGCGGCCGATTGGACTCAACCAATATCATCAACCCTGTTGTTTCGCTCATTACCAATATAGGCAAGGATCACACTGAGATTCTAGGAAATACCTTAGAAGAAATCGCCTATGAGAAAGCAGGTATTATCAAGCCTCATACTCCTTTGGTAATCAGCGAGTTTCACCCTCTGACAGCTCCTGTGTTCAAGCAAGTAGCCGCCGAGCGGGAAGCACCTATCTACTTTGCCGACAGCCTTGAGGTGCCTTATACTATGGATCTCAAAGGGAGCTATCAGGCCAAGAATATCAAGGGAATCGTGCAAACATTACGTATTTTACAAGAAAAAGGTTGGGCTATTTCTGAAGAAAATATACAGCGAGGACTCTCTCATATTGTTGCTAATACGCACCTTATGGGGCGCTGGCAGCTCTTGGGCGAACACCCCAAAACAATCTGTGATACCGCACACAATGCCCATGGTTTTGCAGAGATTTTCGCCCAACTTGGCCAGGAGAAATACAATACCCTACACATGGTACTAGGCTTTGTCAAGGAAAAGGACTTGGATGCGATCCTCCCAATGTTCCCCAAAGAGGCGCATTACTATTTCTGTACGCCTAAGATAGACCGCGGCCTGAGTGCGACCCTATTGCAAGAAAAAGCCGCCAGCTATGGCCTCCGTGGTGATGTCTTTCCTTCGGTGGAGAGTGCTTTAGCACAGGCACGAGAACAAGCCCATACAGATGATTTCATCTATATAGGCGGCAGTACCTTCGTCGTGGCGGAGGTTGTGTAAGCCAAAGGGCTAAATCTTTTTGGTGGTGATAATCTTGACAGGGCATGCCTTTTGGGCGTTTTCACAAGCCTCAAAGATGCTATCATCGTAGGATTTGAGGGTGAAAAAGCCTTTTTTCTCTGTGGAGCGCAGCAGAACACTCTTGCCGTCCTTCTTACTCATCTGGAACTGTTCTGGCGCCATCTCCACACAATAATTACAGCCTATACATTTATCACGCTGGAGGGTTACTATGACCACAAATATAATGATTAATGACTAATGATTAATGACTAATGATTAATGACTAATGATTAATGACTAATGATTAATGACTAATGATTAATGACTAATGATTAATGACTAATGACTAATGATTAATGATTAATGATTAGTAACTAACCACTAATCACTAAAAACTGACCACTAACAACTGACCACTAATCACTAACAACTGACCAATGATTGAAATAGATAATACCTTAATCTCGGAAGAGATTTTAGAAAATGACTTTGTCTGCAACCTCGATGCTTGCAAGGGAGCTTGCTGTGTGGAGGGGGATGCAGGAGCACCTGTGGAGGATGAGGAGGTGGAAATCCTCGAACGTATCTACCATAAGGTGGCTCCTTACCTAAGTGAGCAAGGCCGCAAGGCTATTGAAGCGCAGGGTACCGCGGTACGCGGCAGCGATGGCGAATGGGAAACACCGCTTATCAATGGAGGCGAATGTGCCTATGTCATCCGAGACGAAAAAGGCATCGTTCTCTGTGGAATCGAACAGGCTTACCGCGAGGGCAAAATAGACTGGAAAAAGCCTATTTCCTGCCATCTCTACCCTATTCGCCTCAAGAGCTATCCATCCTTCATTGCGGTAAATTATGAGCGCTGGAGTATCTGCAAAGATGCCTGTATTTTAGGCCGCAAACTCCAAGTGCCTATCTATAAGTTTGTTCGCGAAGCTCTTATCCGAAAATTTGGAGAAGAATGGTACGAACAATTAGAAGCAGCAGAAGCAATGATTAATGTTTAATGATTAATTAATCATTAGTGAAAGTTTGGATTCCACTGCTGGGGGTATTTAGGATTTTTGTCCCTATAATACTCCCTAATTTCGCTCATAATACTCTCCAAAGAGCGGGTTTGTAAATCCTTAAGAGAAATAGTCTTTCCTATATAAATAATCTTCTTTTTGAAATCACCTGCCCCCAATACTATCGGTACTTGCGCAGAAAGGGCTATATGATAGAAGCCCATACGCCACTTATCCACTCGAGAGCGAGTACCCTCAGGGGTTACTACTAAGCTAAAATTCTCCTTCTTATACAATTCGGTTACCCACTCCACTACATGGTTGCGCTGGGAACGATCTATACCCAAGCCCCCTAAAGCACGTACTAAGGCTCCATACCAAGCCTTGGTATGACTGTCCTTGATAATGAGCTTGATGGGCTTTTCAAACTTCCAATAGGCCAATATCCCTATCACAAACTCCCAATTGGTGGTATGAGGTGCCACTACCAACACACAGCGGTCAAGGGTATTCATATCTCCTTGTAGTTCTATCTTCCAGCCCGCAAGCCATAAGGCAAAACTACCTATCCATTTCTTGATTTTCATAGGTAAAATTTTGAGGGCAAAGATACAAATTTTTAATGATTAATACCAATAATGATTAATGACTAGTGACAAGTGACAAATAACTAGTGAGAAATGGCTAGTGACAAATGACAAGTGACTAGTTATTAGGCGTCAGGCATCGTAGCATATGTTTTTCCCCTTCGGGGGAAAGGAGATAAAAAAGAGAGACTTCCCATCCCTGGAAAGTCTCTCTTCTCTAGTTATTGTTATATCCTTCTTCAGGTATTCTTCACTATTCATTCTTCATTCTTCACTATTCACTAACGATAAAGGGTAAAGTGTCCTTTGAAGGTTCTGTTGTCATCAGGTTCATTAAGGCGTAGGATAAACCAGTAGTCACCTGTTGGAAGGGCTTCGCCTCCGTAGGTACCATCCCACTCTTCTTTGTTGTTGAGGGTGGCTATCTTTCGTCCATAACGATCGTAGATCACTGTCTCTGCATTCGGATAGCTGGCTAAGTTTAGCGGTGCCCATGTGTCATACTGGCCATCCCCATTCGGTGTGAAGAAGTTTGGTATCACTACATCCACAAACTCTTTGTACAAGAATACCGAATGTCCGCAGGCCTCCTTGCCTCCATTCTCTTCCTTAAGCTCGCCCTTGCTGTCCTCTACATATACACGTATCTTCTTCTCTACCTTGCCCGTATCTGGGTTCTCTTCTTCATAGTCTGTCTTCTGTACAAAGTAAGTTACCTCATCGCCTGCCTTCACATCCTCTACCTTCTGTACATAGTGGCTCTTGGCTTCCTCTGCCGTATGGTACTGTGCTGAGCAGAAGTATACCGTGTATCGCTCCTTACCTCCTTCTACCTTCACCTTCAAGAGGTTCAAGTCGTTAGAGATACTTGTATTGGTTATCTTCACCGGTGGATAGTACTCTATGTTCAAGTCGCGTACTGACTCACAAAGCGGTGCATCCGACATGG
>NZ_ALNN01000036.1:0-21545 GCF_000293175.1 Capnocytophaga sp. CM59 | reverse complement strand
AGAAAGAAAAGCTACTCGCAATCGTTTAGTTGCCCCCCAACCCTTGTATATGAGTGGTAATAAATTGTATATCAAAGATATAAAAGATAACTTGTACATTTTTGAAAGAGAGGAATAGCTTCAAAAAATTAGGGCAATATAAAGCATATTTAAGAGAGATTAATAACTTTGACCAGCTATATATTATCCAACAAGGAGGTAGAGGTGTTACTAGGAAACAAGTTATTGAAAGACTTGAAAGTGCTATAGCTAAAGATGCTGAAGGAGTCTATAAAGCTAATGAATCTATTTGGTTAAATATGAAAATTGGCTCTTATAAAAAGTTAGAAGATTTAGCAAAAACTAAAAAATTATCAACTTCTACTAAATATAGTTCATTTCAAGAAAGTATTAAAGTAACATTTTAATTTATGAAGTTTAGAAAAATAAAAGAAATCCAAAAAGTAAAAGCTTTTGACCCAAAAACAGAGGTGTATTCAGTAGATGAACCTACTAAAGGAATACTTTTTAATGAGGTCTTTATACCTTTAGAAAAAGTACCATTAGACATAATAGCAATAGGTCAAAAAATCTTCACAGTAGATGGAGCAGGATATCTAAAAATATGGGAAGAAGGAATACTCATAGAAACTATTGAAAACGCTGATTTATTATCTAAATCTGATAATAACCAGATTTTGAAATATTATTATGATAAGGAATGGAATAGTTATGATAATATCCTTGATTTGGAGACCAATAAGCTCATTTTAAAAGAAAGCATTCCCTATCAGCTATATGTAGAAAAAAATATCATTATAGCGTATGATATTTTCGAGGGAGAGATAAAGCGTATCAATACCGATATAGAAACACTTTGGCAATTTACCATTGCTTCCTTAGGGGATTCTCCTTATCCCGATGAAGAGGATAGAATAGATAAAATAGTAGGTATCGCAAACGGAAATCTATGGGTTTATACCAAATTGTATCGCTTAGTTGCCTTAGATATTGAAACAGGAAATGTACAATACCATACTGATTGCTTTGGCGTTCAGTTAGATGAAGTTACTGAAAATATTTTTGCTATTGCTTCAAATGGTTGGACAGTTATAGACACCCAGACATTTACTATAAAAGAAGATTACTTTTTCTCAAAAGAAGACCCTGAAGGAATGGGGCAATATGAGTCTGTATATAAACCTTTATTACAAGGAGATTATTTCACTTTTATAGGCTCTAAACATAAAGAATATGGAGGTATCGGTTGGATAGGTATTTTTGATTACAAGGCGAGAAAGTTAGTATGGGAATACGAACTTCTTCCTTTTGAAGAAAGAAAAACTACTCGCAATCGTTTAGTTGCTCCCCAACCCTTATATATGAGTGGTAACAAATTGTATATCAAAGATATAAAAGATAATTTGTACATTTTTGAAAGAGAGGAATAGAATATTTACTTTGTTTAAAGACTTAGGGCAATATAAAGCGTCTTGTCCTGAAATAAGATTACAGTGATAAGTCTTAAGAACAAAGGCTAAAGATATGCGATAAACAAAGAAAGTAGCTTACTACTTCTTTGAAAATCTACAGACTAACTAATTTTAGGACGAACAAAAGAAATAACAAATAAAATCAAAAAAACAATAATGATGAGTTTATATCGATATTTTATCATTTGCTTAATAACTTTTGCAGTAGTTTCTTGTTATCAAGAGACAGAAATTCCTGTGAAGGCTTCTTTTCAAATGAGTTTTAGAAATGGTGATGAATCAGTACCCGTTTATGTAAAGATGAACAACACCTCTTCAGGGGGAGAGCATTACCAGTGGGAGTTCGAAAGTGGTACTCCTAATACCTCTACTGAAAAATCTCCTGAAGTGCTCTACACACAACACGGCTCATACAAAGTAAAGCTAACAGTTACTAACGAGTATAAAGAATCAGATACTCAAGAGCAAACTATCACAATAAAAGATGCTATCAAAAGAGCAAGCTTTACAAAAGAGATTGTAATGAATAGCTACCCTCCTGTAACGGTAAAGTTTACTAATACTACTCAGGGAGAGAACCTCACTTATAAATGGCTTTTTAAAGGAGGTATCCCTGAAACTTTTGAAGGTAAAACACCTCCTACAGTGGTCTTTTCTACAGAAGGCAAACACGAAGTAACTTTAGAAGTTTCTAATGGGTATGATCGTCAAACTTTTTCAGATTTTGTAGAGGTAAAACCTGCTATCAAACCTGCTTTTTCTTGGCAGATACCTATTGAGGATGAGGATTTACAAGTGCCTGTAAATATCACCTTGCAAAATAAAACTGAAAATGCTATTTCATATCAATGGACATTTCAAGGAGGCACTCCCAATACTTCTACTGAGGTAAATCCTAAAGTAACCTATACTAATGCTGGTACTTATATTATAATACTTGTAGCCTCTAATGGTAAAACAACTCAAACTTTACAAAAGCAAATCACAGTATATCCTAATACAGGAATTTATGTGTTAGAAAATGTAAAATTAGGAATTAATTACGCTCATAACAGCGAAAAAATAGCAGCTTTCTATTCCACAAAATTGAAGAAATCTTTTTTCTCTAAAGATATTACCGCTGAAAATGCCCCTTTGATAGATATAGTTTTTCAAGGAGGTAGCCCTACTTTTGCAAGCAATAAATTTGTATCTCCAACTGAGGTACAAAAATATGCTTTCTTTCCTATTACAGGAGCAAAAACAACTGTTTTTGTCAATTCACAAGAAATATGTAATTGTAGGCTCAATTTCACTGAAGAAGAATTCAACGCAATGACAAATGATACCCCTTTACGTGCACTTTCCATTACACATTCGGCGGCAGGAGCACAAGCATTTACAAATACATTACCTCGAATAGTGTTATTTCAAACCCACGATAGTAGAAAGGGTGCTATCAAAATAAAACAATTTGTAAGTAAGGGAGCAGAAAATTCATATATTTTGTGTGATATGAAAGTTCAAAAATAAATAGATAATGAAACTATTATTAAAGTATATGCTTTTGGGAGGACTTTTGTGTATATCTTTTGGTACCAATGCTCAAGATTTAGACATAGAGGCGATGACTAAAGATACAAAATTTAGAGTCAGCGGGGGAGTCAATGCCGATGCTATGTTTTTCAACTCTTCTGCTGAGAAAAGTACCTTTACTTATATGCTTACAGGAAGTTTAAATTTTAGCTTTCTTACCTTTTCAATGCCTGTGAGCTACTCTATTACCAATCAAGGAGATGCGTTGAATTATAAAGTCCCTTTTGATTTCAATAGATTTAGTATTGCTCCTAAGTACAAATGGATAAAATTGTACTTAGGAGACCACACCCTTACTTACTCTCCTTATACACTCAACGGACACCCTTTTCGTGGCGTGGGAGTAGAATTAACGCCTAAAGGAGCATTGAAATTTAGTACAATGGGAGGACGCTTGCTCAAAGCTGTAGAAGAAGATAAAAATATAGGTCAAGCAGCTGTTTTCGAAAGATATGGTTCAGCTATGAAAGTTAATTTTGATAAAGAAAAATACAAGATAGAATTGAGTAGCTTATACGCTTGGGACGTTAAAAATTCATTGGAACATCCTACTGATATTTCTCCCAAGTCTAATTATGCTAATGCGTTAAAATTTGCCACAACTTTTGTAAAAAACTTGAGCTTAGAAGTACAATATGCACTTTCTATCATTCAAGAAAAGACCCCTCATAAAACTGAGGATAATTCATTAGACTATTTGCTTTCCACCTCCAAAAGTAGGGCTTTTGATGCTCGTTTAAACTATCTGATTGGAAAAGCAAATGTAGGAATTGTATATGAGAATATTGATCCTACTTATCGTACTTTTGGAGCTATGTATTTCAATAATGATTTAGAGAATATTTCTCTTACATTTGCCCGTCCGTTTTTTAAAGACCGAGTGAGTATAGCTGCCCAGTTAGGATACCAGCACGATAATTTGAAAGAGCAGAAAAATCAAACCTCTGTGAGACTGGTAGGAAGTGCAAATCTGAATGCAAAGATTTCAGAAAAATTAAATGTATCAGGCTCATACTCTAATTTTACATCCACTACTAACCGTCGTTTAAACGAGTTCGACTATATCAACACCCCGAATATGAATCCTGCCGATACACTTACTTATCGCCAGCTTTCTCAAAACGGAAATGTGAATATGAATTATGTTTTTGGAAAAGATAAAAGTCAGAATGTAAATTTCAACTATTCTATTGCAGGACAAGCCAATGAACAAGGAGGTATTATAGGTAGAGGGCAAGCTAGCTTAGTGCAGAACTATAACGCAGCTCATACCATTAGTTTTTCTTCTCTGCAAATGAATGTGAATACCTCTGCTAACTACACTCAAAATAAAGTGGGTAGAGATAGTACCAATTTTTATGGAGGAAGTATTACAATAGCCAAAAAGTTTTTCGAAAATAAACTTAATACAAGTTTAGGAACTCTTTATAATCGAACGAACGATTCCTTAGGGAATAGTGTTTTAGGAATCAAGTGCAATGTATCGTATGTACTGCTTGAAAAGCACAATTTTTCATTTTATGGAATGCAGATGTTTAGAAGCTCTCAGCAAAAATCAGCTGAAGATATCACACTAAATATAAATTATAGTTATAGTTTTTAAAATGGTTTCACCTCAAAATATAGAATACAATGCGAAATATATTTTCATCTATATCTTTTGTATTTCTTAGTCTCTGGTGTTCTTTACTCTTGGGACAGAATACTAATAATGATCTTACTCTTGAGAACGCTGCTCAGCAGATGCAGAAAATAGAAAGAAAAGGATTGTGGGTAGATAATTTATCTTCTCAAAATATTACCTCTCTGCCTATTGGTATAAAAACTCGTAAGGGAGGTGATAATGCTACCTACTCAATAGGTATTATAAAGGCAGAACTACATTCTGACTATACTGAATTACAGGTATTTGCTAAAGTAGATATTCCTCAAAAAGGAGAGGATGGTCGCCCTATTTCTTTATTTTTTGGAGCAAACAATGTCAAACTTTCTCACAATGGAGGTATTATAGGAGATGCTAAATTAGCTTTATTGGGAGATATAGCTATCCCTATCCATAAAGATACTTGGCAACTTACTCTCTATGGAAGTTTTAACAAAAAAACAGGGCAAAGTGAAGATTTAACTTATGCGATAATAGACTGTGATGGTTTTAAAGAATTTCATCTCTCAGGAGCTGTTGAATTTTCAAGAGAACTTATTCTTCCAATAGAAAATGGAATGGTGAATGAAGCTAAACAAACTGTAGCAGTAACTTTGTCTAATGGACGAATCATAGAAGCTCCGAACAGAGTAAGAGGTGATTTTAGTATTACAGCATCTGCTTGGAATGACTTGATAATGAACGTATCTCTTTCTCCTTTTGTGTTGGCTAAAAAACAGAATGGAACAGACTACAATGGCAATTTTCAGTTTTTAGTCTCAAAAGCTGTACTTGATGTAAGTGATATAAAGAATGACCCTTCTGTTGTTTTTCCTGATGTGTACAATACTAAAGGACTTTTATTTCCTGCACAAGAGAGTTGGAAAGGAGTGTATATTGATAATTTTTCAATAGGACTTCCTTCTGAATTTAAAACAAAATCAACAGCTGAGAAAGGAAAGCGTATTGAATTTTCAGCCAGAGGCCTTCTTATTGATAAGTTTGGTGTTTCAGGGAGCTTTTCTGGAGAGAATATATTCCCCTTGAAAGAAGGTATTACTGATAAAAATAATGCTTGGGCATATTCATTAGACCATATTGAGATACAAATAGAAACAGGAGAGTTCGTAAAGGCTAATTTTAATGGAAAAATACTGTTGCCTATCACCGACACTTCTAAAAATAAAGATATTGAACAATTAGCTTTACAGTATGATGGATTGATTTCAGAGGAAAGATACAGCTTAAATGTAGCAACAACCGATGAGGTACAATTTGACCTTTGGCAAGCAAAAGCTTCTCTTTATAAAAATAGTTCTATAGAGTTCAAAGTAGAGAATAATCGTTTCATTCCTAAAGCTATTTTGCATGGCAATATAAACTTTGCTGTCAACAAAACTGCACAAAAAGAGACATATGAAAATCAGCAGGTGAGTAAAACTGTAGATTTTAAAGGGATTACTTTTGAGAATTTGAGAATACAAACGGTTTCTCCTATGATTTCTGTGGGGAATATGGGGTATAAAAATGAGGTTTCCTTTAGTAATTTTCCTGTAAGTATCAAAGGTATAGAAGTAAAAACTTCTGATAATAGAGCAGATGTGTATTTTGATGTAGCACTAAACCTAATGGATAAAAGTGAGCTATCTGCACGAGCTAATATAGGTGTTTTAGGAGAGTTAAAGAAAGGGAATTATAGCTATAACTATAAATTCAAAGGTTTAGATCTTTCTGCTATAGCTATAAAAGGTTCTTTTAGTGGATTTTCTATGGATGGTCGGCTTGATTTACTCGAAAATCACCCTATATATGGTAACGGATTTAATGCCGATTTGAAAGTAGCTATCAAAGGAGCTTGTGAGGTAAAAGCAAAGGCTATTTTTGGAAAAAAAGAATTTAGATATTGGTATTTTGATGCAAGTGCTAAGATTTCAGCAGGTTATTTTATCAATGGCTTTGGAGGGGGAGCTTATTACAATATGAGACGGAAATCTCTAGTTGCCCCTGCCGAATACTCTCCCTCGGGACTTACATATGAACCTTATCGAGAAGGAGGACTAGGACTGAAAGCATTAGTGAGTTTTGCAATAGGTTCAGACAAAGCTTTCAATGGAGAAGCTGCTTTTGAAATGTTATTTAATAAAAATGGAGGTTTGGACTTTGCAGCTATCTATGGTAAAGGAAATCTTTTGGCTAATGTGCCAGGAATGGAAAACGTACAAAATTTAGTTTCAAAAGTATCAAGGAATTTGGAAAATAAAGCTGCCTTTTTAGGTATAGAAACTAATAATGAAAAACGCAGTAGTTTTGAAAAACGTTTCTTACCTCTTGCTGAGAAAGCAATACCTACTACTCCTGATAATAAGGCTACTATACAATTCAAAACAGCTATACAGTTTGATATAGCCAATCAAACTACACATGGTACTCTTGATGTGTATATCAATGCAGGATTTATTTCAGGTGTAGGGGAAGCAGGTAGAGCAGGTTGGGCTGTTTTTCATAAAGACCCTAACGATTGGTATTTGCACATTGGTACACCTGATGATAGGATAGGTATAAAAATGGGTGTAGCAGGTGTTTCGCTTAGAACGACCTCTTATCTTATGGCAGGTACAAAATTACCTGCTTCTCCACCACCCCCTACTAATGTAGCAAGTCTCTTAGGAGTAGAAGCTCAGGAACTCAATTATATGCGGGATGAAAACGCTTTAGCTAATGCGGGAGGTTTTGCCTTTGGTGCTGATTTAAGTATAGATACGGGTGATTTATCATTTTTAATTTTCTATGCTAATTTTAAAGCAGGCGTTGGATTTGACATAATGCTTAAGAATTATGGAGAAGCATCTTGTAAAAATACAGCTGGAAAAGTGGGTATAGATGGTTGGTATGCTAATGGACAATCTTATGCTTATTTGCAAGGTGAGTTAGGAGTACGTGTAAAGTTGCTTTTTATTAATATGAGAGTCCCTATTATTTCAGCTGGAGCAGCTGTATTAATGCAAGCTAAATTGCCTAATCCTGTATGGTTCCGAGGTTATGTAGGAGGTGAAATGAATGTATTAGGAGGACTTATCAAAGGAAAGTTCAATTTCAAAGTAACTATAGGTGAACAATGTGACTTTGGAGGGGCTGGTGGAGCTTTTGAAGGAATGAAGCTTATTGCTGATGTGTCTCCTAAAAATAACAGTAATGATGTAGATGTATTTGCTATACCTCAGGCCACATTTTCAATGAAAGTGAATGAACCTTTTGAAATTCCAGAAGGTAATGGAAAGAATATTTATAGAGTAGTTCTTGAAAAATTCAAAGTTATTGATGAGAAAAATCAAGAAGTTAAAGGCAGATTAGAATGGTCACACTTGAAAGATAGAGCTAATTTTATCCCTGAAGATATTTTATCTCCTAAAAAGAAATTTAAAGTGCAAGTAGAAGTTAGCTTCCAAAAACAAGAGAGAGGTATATTCAGGCCTATCACCCAGAACGGACAAGTTGCTAAAGAACTTGAAGAACGTACATTTACGACAGGTACAGCACCTAATTATATTCCATTACAAAATATAGAATATGCTTACCCCATAGTATCACAAAAGTTTTTCTTGAAAGATGAATTCCAGCAAGGTTATGTAAAACTCAAACAAGGACAAGACTATCTATTTGAAGACAATCAATGGGAAAATGGAGTAAAAATCGTAGATAATCAAACTCATAAAGCACAAGAGGTGGCATTTGTTTATAACAATGATGCTAATGAGATTACTTTCACTATGCCTAAAATACAAACAAAGTCAACTTATAAAGTTAGCTTTTTCAGTAAACTTGTAAAAACTAATGCAAAAGATGAGAAGAGAGAAGTTACTGATAATGTAAAGAGAACTCAGGAAGAGGGAAATGATTATGAGGTTTTACAAAAACAAGCTCAATCATTAAGTAAAGACGGTGAAATAGAACGATTAGCGTATGATTTTAGTACTAGTAAGTATAAAACGTTTAATGAAAAAATAAAAGCTATCAAAGTTTCTTATTACAACTTTATTATACATTACTCTGATGTAATTTCTCTTGTTAATAACCTTCAAAAATCAGAACCTTTTGAAGTAGTAGACCTTGTAGGTAATGAGTACTCTAAGAAAAAACCTCTAATTGCAGTAGAAGCTACTTTGCAGGATGCTTATTTTAAACAATACATAAATTCTACTTTGTATAGTCAATTACCAATTGCTGGAAAATATCAGTTAAGAAGAGATACAAAAGAGTGGGGGCAAATACCATCAAAAGCAATTTCTATTGATAATAAGTATTTAACTAATGTACAAAACGAAATTTTCTCACAAGGAGTAGAAAATTATTTTCCTTATCAATATGATTTAGCATTGGCTTATAAAATGGATTTTGTAGATATTATCAGCCAAATTTCTAATGATGTAAGTAAAGGAATAGTACCTTTCTCAAGTCCAGCACGTCAATTCCTAAAAAATACTTTTACACCTATGAGAAAAGGTGATTATTATATCAAACTCATATACACCTTGCCAGGGGATAAAAAATCATCAGAAGCATTACAGATGTTTAAAAATCCTATTAATGATTAGTATTTTCCTTTTTTGTAAAAACTCCTGTTGCTTACAGGAGTTTTTGTTGTATTTTCAAAAGAGAAATGAGGCTAAAAAGTGTATTGTAATGAAATTCTAAGAGAATTACTCAGGGGATTTACCGTTTGAGCAGTCGAAAAAAGATAAGAAAAATCAAACTGCCAATGGGATATATTAAATCCTGTTCCAATGGTGAGATATTTTCTATCTCCTTTGTTTTTGTGCTGATAGAAATAGCCAGTACGCAAACACCAGTGTTGTAAATAGCTATATTCAAACCCTAAAGCCCAAGAAATTTCTCGCATCTCTTCCGAAAAACCATTGGGAGCATCTGTAAACGAAGTAAAAATACCCTCTAAAAAATCAGTCTTTTTATGTTTTTGTGTATCAGAAGAAACTAATAATTTATTGAGTTCAACAAGTAAGGAAACATCATTCTCACTATCTACCGATAGGGTATAACTTCCACTTAACTTAAGATTAGTAGGAAGAAAAAATGTCTGTCCTAAATCGTCATATTTTATTTTACTTCCTATATTTGAAATCTGAAATCCAAATAAGTAATTTCCCAAATAATTACCTATAAGATGTTTTTCAGAAGTATAGTAACCTGAAATATCAAAAGCTACTCCTTGTGCAATAGATTTTCCTTCTGTAGGAAAGTGTAAATCCGAGTGTAAATAGCGAGCTGTAACACCCATAGAATAATGTTCAGTCAATTTTAAATTGTATGAAAGATCTAATGACCATTCAGAAGGTAAAAAGCTCCCTAATCTATATATATCACTTCCAAAAAGTTGAGTTTGTTGGATTTCTCCTATGCTAAAATAACGCAGACTACTTCCCCAAGCACTTCTAATCCCCTTTCTATAATAACTCAAATTAGCTAAAAAAATATCACGAGACAACTTGTTTAAGTAAGGAGTATAACTCATTCCTATTCCTGATTTTTGCAGAGAGAAAACATATTTTGATGAATTCCAATATTGTGAGAAAACATCAGGAGAGGAAGCACCCCCTATATCTCCTCTGCCTGAGGCTATAGCATCAGGGCTTATTAGTAAGAAAGGAAAAGCTGTGGTAATAGGTCGTTCTTCTTGGGAAAAAACTTGGAGACAGTTTGATAAAAAAAATAGAATATAAATCCTTATATGTTTAAAAAATTTAAAAAACATAATGTCTTTGAAATTAGAGAGACTTTTTGAGAGAAAATCTACATTTGGGAAAGATAATTCGTTTTTCTCTTGCATATGTAAGAAAAACTTTTCAACTTTGCACTTGTCTAAAATGTATTATTAAAGTTTTTTTTATTGGTGCAAAGATATAAAATTTAGAGATATCTATAATTAAGATTTTTTTCTTTAACAGAAGTAATTCAAGTTATCTTTATAACTTCAAATAGAGTATATAACCGAGTATTTTTATTGGAGATTTACCAGATATAAAAAATGTAAATCATTGATTATTAGTATTTATTTTGGCGGGAATCAAACTCATAACCCGAAGGTCACTGGTTCGAGTCCAGTTCCCGCTACGAGAATTAATACATGGAAAAGAGTGATTGCACTAGCAAATCACTCTTTTTTTATGCACAAAATGTACTAGAAAGCTCGCTACTGAATAGCAAATCGCTATTCCCAACTTATTTTCTAAAGAGTTGTATATAGTAAGAATAAGTTAAAATACCTCCTACTATAATTGTTGAAAAAGAGAGAATTATGTCGTTTTCTTTGTTAATAAAAAAAGTTATGTAACTATAAAAAAAGTGCTGTTTTTTTTTGTGGTTTTCTCAAAATAGAATATCTTTGCACGAATAAAAAGGACAGCCACATAAGTCGTTTGATAGGAAAATAGACTCTTTTTGAGCCTGAATAAGGGAAAGTGGCTTAAAAAAATCTTAGAAAATATATAATTTATATTACTATGAACACTTATGTATTAGTTTTAGAATTCCTTTTCCTTTTAGGAATGCTCTATGCAGGGAGCCGCTACGGAGGGATAGGACTGGGTGTAGTCTCAGGGATCGGGCTTGTGATAGAGGTTTTCGTTTTTAGAATGCCTCCGGCCTCTGCTCCTATTGAGGTGATGCTCATCATCTTGGCCGTGGTTACTTGCGCCTCTATCTTGGAGGCGGCAGGAGGGCTTAAGTTTATGCTGCAAGTGGCAGAGCGGATTTTAAGGAAGAATCCTAAACAAATCACTTTCCTTGGCCCTATTGCCACTTATATGCTTACCTTTATGTTGGGTACAGGGCATGCGGTGTATTCTATCATGCCGATTATCGGGGATATAGCTCTGAAGAACAAGATTCGCCCCGAACGGCCTATGGCGGCAGCTTCTGTTGCCTCTCAATTGGCCTTGACGGCCAGTCCTATCTCGGCTGTGGTAACGGTCTATTTGGGCAAAGAACTCTTGGATCTCTTCCATATGCAGGGCGGTGCCAATCTTACCTTGGTGAACATTCTTTCAGTAACTTTCCCCGCTACTTTCTTGGGGATGCTGGCCATGTCACTCTACAGTCTTCGCCGAGGGAAAAACCTTGAAGACGACCCTGAGTACCAACGTCGGTTGCAAGATCCTACTTACCGCGATCAAATCCTCAATAGTACCAAAACAACACTCAATGATGTGATTCCTCAACATTCTAAGAATGCGGTATACATCTTCCTTTCTTCTATCGTAGTGATTGTTATATTGGCGCTTTATCCTGAGATCCGTACTTTTGATGTAGTCAAAGATGGTGTAGCCAAAGCTACAGCTGTGCCTATGGGAGTGATTATCCAAATGGTTATGCTCTGTTTCGGGGGGATTATCCTAACTACTTGTAAAACCCCTGTGAAATTGGTGCCTGAGGGCGTAGTCTTCAAGTCAGGAATGGTAGCTTGTGTGGCCATTTTTGGGATTGCTTGGATGAGTGATACATACTTCAGTTATGCCATGCCTTATTTCAAAGAAGGAATTACCTCCATGGTACAGGCCTATCCTTGGACATTCGTTTTTGCGCTCTTTGCTGTATCCGTAGTGATCAATAGCCAGGCGGCTACCGCTAAGATGATGCTTCCTGTAGCCATTACGATGGGACTTCCAGTGCCTCTACTAATAGGAATTATGCCAGCTACGTATGCTTACTTCTTTATACCTAACTATCCTTCTGATATTGCAACGGTAAATTTTGACCCTACAGGAACTACTAAGATAGGGAAATATTACTTCAACCACAGCTTTATGGTACCAGGGCTTATTGCAGTATCAGTATCGTGCTTGGTAGGTATTGGTTTGGCTCAGATACTAATTCACTAAGAAAAGGTGTTTTTATTCATTATATTTAATAAAAGAACAAAGGGGCTAACTCGCAAGAGTTAGCCTCCTTTTTGGTAGTTTATGACCTTAAAAAAACTGCCTCAAGCTATAGGACTTGAGACAGTTTGATTAACAAATTAGCAAATTGACTTGTTGGCAATTATTGGATACTTGCTTTGAGGTATTCGCGGTTTAGGCGAGCGATGTTTTCCAAGGAAATACCCTTAGGACATTCTACTTCGCAAGCTCCTGTATTGGTACAGTTACCAAAGCCTTCGTGTTCCATTTGATTTACCATGTTAAGCACACGTTCTGTGGCTTCTACTCTACCTTGTGGTAGGAGGGCAAATTGGGATACTTTGGCCGATACAAAGAGCATAGCAGAAGAGTTCTTACAAGTGGCCACACAAGCGCCACAGCCTATACAAGCGGCAGCGTCCATAGAGCGGTCAGCATCGCGCTTAGGAATAGGAATAGCGTTGGCATCTTGGGTATTACCAGAGGTATTGACAGAGATATAGCCACCAGCCTGTTGGATACGCTCAAAAGCGCTTCTATCCACCATAAGGTCTTTGATTACAGGGAAAGCAGTGGCACGCCAAGGCTCAATGGTAATGGTATCACCGTCCTTGAACATACGCATGTGCAATTGGCAAGTGGTAATACCGCGGTCAGGCCCGTGTGCTTCTCCGTTGATAAAGAGCGAACACATACCACAGATACCTTCGCGGCAATCGTGGTCAAAGGCTACAGGTTCTTCTCCTTTTTCTATGAGTTGTTCATTGAGAATATCTAACATTTCCAAGAAGGACATATGGTCAGAAATATTATTGACTTTATATTCTACCATTTGGCCTTTTGATTTGGCGTCTTTTTGTCGCCATATTTTGAGGGTAAGATTCATTGTTGACATATGACTACTATTTATAGCTACGTTGTTTAAGTTCAATATCTTTGAATTCGAGTTTTTCCTTGTGAAGGATTTCCTCGCTTGGGTTATAAGTATTGACAACCTCTTTAGGATCACCTGTGTATTGCCAAGCCGCTACATAAGCGTAATTCACGTCGTCACGGAGGGCTTCTCCTTCAGGAGTTTGGTATTCTTCGCGGAAGTGGCCACCACAAGACTCATTGCGTTCGAGAGCGTCTTTGGCGAATAGTTCTCCAAGCTCTAAGAAGTCAGCCACACGGTTGGCTTTTTCAAGCTCTACGTTCATACCAGTGAGTTCTCCAGGCACTTTTACATCGCGCCAGAACTCTTCACGGATTTCGCGTATTTCCTTGATCGCTTCTTTAAGACCTTCTGCATTACGTGCCATACCTACTTTGTCCCACATCACCTTACCGAGCTTCTTGTGGAAGTAATCTACAGAGTGTGAGCCTTTGTTGTTGATAAAGTGAGCTAAGCGTTCTTTCACTACTCTCTCAGCTTCGTCAAACTCAGGGGTATTGGTAGGGATTTTACCTGTACGAATATCAGCAGAGAGGTAATCACCTATGGTGTAAGGCAATACGAAGTATCCATCGGCCAAGCCTTGCATAAGGGCAGAAGCTCCCAAGCGGTTAGCTCCGTGGTCGGAGAAGTTGGCTTCCCCGATGGCATAAAGGCCAGGTACAGTAGTCATTAGGTTGTAATCCACCCAAATACCTCCCATGGTGTAGTGAGTAGCAGGGTAGATCATCATTGGGGTCTTGTAGGGGTTTTCCGCTACAATCTTTTCATACATTTGGAAGAGGTTACCATACTTAGCGGCAACGATCTGTTCTCCGCGTTTGGTTACTTCTTCTTTGGTAGGTTCTACCCCGTGGATCTTACATTGTTCTTTACCATAACGCTCAATAGCAGAGGCAAAGTCGAGGTATACAGCCTCACCTGTTTCATTCACTCCGTAACCCGCATCGCAACGTTCTTTAGCGGCACGAGAGGCCACATCACGAGGCACTAAGTTACCGAAGGCAGGGTAGCGGCGTTCCAAGTAGTAATCGCGGTCTTCTTCAGGTATTTCGGTAGGTTTTTTGCGTTTTTCGCGGATAGCTATTGCATCCTCCATTTTCTTAGGTACCCAGATACGTCCGTCGTTACGCAAGGACTCGGACATCAAGGTTAGTTTAGACTGATAGTCTCCAGAACGAGGAATACAAGTAGGGTGAATCTGAGTAAAGCAAGGGTTAGCGAAGAAAGCACCTTTTTTATGCACTTTCCAAGCAGCAGAGGCATTACAGCCCATGGCATTGGTAGAAAGGAAATATACGTTACCATAACCTCCGGAGGCGATAACTACTGCGTGAGCCGAGTGGCGTTCTATTTCTCCAGTTACAAGGTTACGAGCGATGATTCCACGAGCCTTGCCATCTACGATAACCACGTCCATCATCTCATGACGGTTGTACATATCTATCTTACCACGAGCGATTTGTCGGTTCATGGCGGCATAAGCACCCAAGAGAAGCTGTTGTCCTGTCTGTCCTTTGGCATAGAAAGTACGAGATACGAGCACCCCACCGAAAGAACGGTTGTCCAAGAGTCCACCATAATCACGAGCGAAAGGTACCCCTTGTGCTACACACTGGTCTATGATATTTCCAGAGACTTCAGCCAAGCGGTATACGTTGGCTTCACGGGCGCGGTAGTCCCCTCCTTTTACAGTGTCGTAGAAGAGGCGATAGGTAGAGTCACCGTCTCCCATATAGTTTTTGGCGGCATTGATCCCCCCTTGAGCAGCGATAGAGTGCGCACGACGAGGAGAGTCTTGGTAAGCAAAAGCCTTTACATTGTACCCAAGCTCGGCAAGGGTAGCAGCGGCAGAGCCTCCGGCCAGTCCTGTTCCTACCACAATAATATCAATATTACGTTTGTTGGCAGGGTTTACAAGGTTGATATGGTCTTTATATTTTGTCCATTTGTCCGCAATTGGTCCATCTGGTATTTTAGAATCTAATGTACTCATGGTATTAAGCTGTTAAATGTTTTACAAAATGGAAAAGAGCTACGAAGATAAAGCCTCCACAGATAACATAGGAGTACCATTTACCTAAGCAGCTGATAAATTTCTTGCGTTTGTCATCTTTCCAGCCCATGGATTGGAAAGCGGATTGGAATCCGTGAAGTAGGTGCAAGCACAAGAATACGAAGGCCAATACATAAAGAGCCACTCGCCAAAAATCATGGAACTTTTCTACTAATTCGGGGTAATAGCGATTAGGATCCTCAGGAAGCCCTTCTATGTACTTGTAATTCATCTCTCCTACCCAAAAGTCATACAAGTGAAGCCCTAAAAAGAGCAGAATTACGATCCCTGTAATGGGCATGTTGCGGGACATCCAAGAGGAGTTGGCCGCACCATTATAACTGTAATAAGGTTCGTTGCCTCGTGCTCTCTTGTTCTGTAGCTCCAAAACGAAGCCCATCACAAAGTGAAACACAACCCCTGCCAATAGTACAGGTTGCATGGCAAACTGGATCAAGGGATTAGTACCCATGAAGTGGGAGAGCATATTGAAAGTGCTCGGACTTAACACTGACATGAAGTTTACTGCCAAGTGTATTACTAAGAAAATGATGAGAAAAAATGCCGAGAGAGCCATCGCCACTTTTCTCGCTACGGAAGTTTTAAATATTTGCATATCCTTAAAAAATAAGTTCCTAAAAATGATAGTATTAGCTGAAATACTTTAGTGCCACAAAGATACAATAATTTGATTTTTTTCACAACTAAAAGTAGAAAAATATTGTAATTTATAGTTAGTTTAAATTAGATAAAAGTGAAGAGTGAGTAATCAAAAGTGAAAAGTGAAAAACATGCGGTGAGCAACTTTTCACTTTTCACACTTCACTATTCGCTCAAAAAGTTGTACTTTTGCCCCTGCGCTAAACATAGTAGCTATTTACGCAAATGTTGGAGACCTCCCCCTACCCCCTCAGAGAGGGGGAATAAGGGCGTTAAAAATTAGAATATATGTTATAAAAGACAGATATTCAGACTTATACAAGGGATTTAAGAGATTTTAATGTATTTATTCCCCCTTTGGAGGGGGAGAGGGGGAGGTTTTGGGAACCAAATTTGTGTAGATGTTTGCGCTTTAGGGTAAAAGACACAAAAAATGAGTAAAGAACAACTGCTTTCCTGCTTCTTAGCAGGAAAACCTTATCAACAATTGTTACAATATATTAAGGCAAAAACACCCTGCTATGTAAGGGAGCTTGTAGGCTCGGCTAAGGGCTTTGTCCTCTCTGATATTTTTAAGCAGACGGGGCGCACACTGCTTTTCGTGGGTGATGACAAGGAGCAGGCGGCTTATTTGCTCAATGACTTGGAATTGCTCTTGGGGCAGGAGCAAGTGCTTTTCTTCCCCAGTAGCTACCGCCGTCCTTACCAAACAGAGGAGACGGACAATGCCAATGTGCTGCTCAGAGCCGAGGTGCTCTCTCGCCTTGAGCAAGGAGTAAAGGTGGTGGTCTCCTATAGCGAAGCGCTTTTTGAAAAGGTGCTCACCCGCCAGCAGTTGGACAAGAATACCCTCTCGCTCAAGCGGGGCGAACGTCTTTCTTTGGATACGCTCAACGAAACCCTCTTTGAGTACCAATTCCAAAGGGTGGATTTTGTAAGCGAGCCAGGGGAGTTCTCCGTACGAGGGGGGATAGTGGATGTCTTTTCTTTCTCTAATGACACACCCTACCGTATTGAGTTTTTCTCCGATACTATTGAGAGCATCCGTACCTTTGATGTGGAAAGCCAACTCTCTCTGCTTCAGGTGCCTTCGGTGGTGATTATTCCTAATATAGAAAACAAATTGGCAGGGGAACAGCGTACTTCCTTTCTTTCACTCTTGCCTGAAGATACAGTTATTTTTGCTCAAGACTTTGAACTTTTTGCCTCTAAGTGGGAGCGTATGTACCAAAAGGCACAGGAGGCCTTCGAGGCACTTAAGGGAGAGGTGGCTCACCTGCCCCCAGCAGCCCTTTTTGCTACCGCACAGGAGACTATAGAGGAGCTTGGTAGCCGTTATTTGGTAAAAATCAATCCCTATGCCCCCCAAGAAGAAGCGGGCGAAGGGGTGGATTTTTCGCTGCGTCCCCAACCCTCGTTCAACAAGCGTTTTGAGCTACTCATTGAACACTTCAAGGAGAAATACCAAGAGGGGTATACCAACTATATTTGCTGTGTGAGTGCTCAGCAAGCCCAGCGCTTCTTGGATATCTTTGAGGAGCTGCACCAAGAGGTGCCTTGTAGCCTGATTGAGTACTCCCTCTCCGAAGGTTTTTCAGATACATCAAGCAAAATTAACTGCTATACCGATCACCAGATATTGGAGCGTTATCATAAGTTCAATATCCGCAATGGCTATGCCAAGAAACAGGCCATCACCCTCAAGGAGTTACAGCAGCTTACCATAGGGGATTATGTCACTCATATTGACCATGGTATAGGCAAGTTTGCTGGTCTACAGAAAATAGATATAGATGGCAAGCAGCAGGAGGCCATTAAGCTCATCTATGGGGACAGAGATGTGCTTTATGTAAGCATCCACTCCCTGCATAAGATTAGCAAATACAATGGCAAGGATGGGGCACCCCCTAAGCTCTATAAGCTGGGCAGTGCGGCATGGAAAGCCCTCAAACAGAAGACCAAGGCGCGGGTCAAGCAAATCGCCTTCAACCTCATTCAGCTCTATGCCAAGCGCCGAGAGGCAGTGGGCTATGCCTTTGCTCCTGATTCCTTCTTGCAAAAGGAGCTGGAAGCCTCATTCATTTATGAAGATACTCCAGATCAGAGCAAGGCCACTCTTGAGGTAAAGCAGGATATGGAGAGTGCGCGCCCTATGGATAGGCTTGTATGTGGCGATGTGGGCTTCGGAAAGACGGAAGTGGCTATCCGTGCCGCCTTCAAAGCAGTGGACAACAGCAAGCAGGTAGCTGTACTGGTGCCTACCACAATCTTGGCTTTTCAGCATTATCAGACTTTCTCCGAGCGCCTTAAGGGCTTGCCTGTGCGAGTGGAGTACCTTAACCGCTTCCGTACTGCCAAGGAGAAAAACCAAGTATTGGCCGACCTTGAGCAGGGCAAGGTAGATATTCTTATCGGCACTCACCAAATTGTCAATGAGAAGGTGAAATACAAGAACTTAGGCCTGCTCATCATAGACGAGGAACAGAAATTCGGTGTGGCAGTGAAGGACAAGCTCAAGACCCTGCGTGAGAATATAGATGTGCTAACTCTTACAGCAACTCCTATCCCGCGTACCTTGCAGTTTAGCCTAATGGCTGCACGTGATCTTTCGGTGATTACTACCCCGCCGCCTAACCGCTATCCTATTGAGAGCCAGATTATCACCTTCAACGAGGAGATGATACGCGATGGCATCGCCTATGAGCTTCAGCGTGGCGGACAGGTGTTTTTCATTCATAACCGAGTGGAGAATATCAAGGAAGTCGCAGGTATGATCCAGCGCCTGGTACCCGATGCCCGTATTGGTATTGGCCATGGGCAGATGGATGGTAAGGACTTGGAGGAGGTGATGCTTGCCTTTATCAATGGGGATTACGACATCTTGGTCTCCACCACGATCATAGAGAGCGGATTGGATGTGCCTAATGCCAATACGATTTTTATCCACAATGCCCAGCACTTTGGTCTTTCCGACCTCCACCAAATGCGCGGTAGGGTAGGGCGTAGTAACAAGAAGGCTTTTTGCTACTTCATCACCCCTAACCTCTCGGAGCTACCGGAGGATTCCCGCAAACGTATGCAGGCCATCGCCCAGTTTACAGACCTTGGCAGCGGTATCCATATCGCTATGAAAGACTTGGAGATACGCGGGGCAGGGGACTTGCTAGGCGGCGAACAGAGTGGCTTTATCAATGATATTGGCTTTGATGCTTATCAGAAGATACTCCAAGAGGCCGTTACGGAGCTGAAAGAAAACGAGTTTGCTGACCTCTATACCGATACAAGCCATGAGCCTGTCTATCTGACCGATACACAGATAGATAGTGATTTTGAGCTACTCTTCCCTGATAACTATATCAACAATATCACCGAACGCCTGAATCTATACAACGAGCTGAGCCAACTGAAGAATGAGACCGAACTTGCCCAGTATGAGTACCGCTTAACAGACCGTTTTGGTCCCTTACCCCCTCAGGCCAAAGACCTACTCAATTCGGTTCGTATCAAGTGGTTAGCTACCCAAATGGGTATAGAACGCTTAGTGATGAAGCAGGGTAAAATGCTTGGTTACTTCATTGCCGACCAGCAAAGCAAATTTTACCAAAGTGGGACTTTCCAGCGCGTACTAGACTTTGTCCAGCGTAACTCGGACAAGTGTCGCCTTACGGAAAAGGAGACCCGCAACGGACTGAGACTCATCATCACCTTTGACCAAATCACCACCATAGATAAGGCACTGAGAATCATCAGCAAGTTTTAGAAATGAAAGGTAAAGCTAGCGAATACTTGGAGCTGGGTATGTGGGTGAAGATTGAAAAAAAGGTTATAGGAATCAAGGGCTTAAGTCGGCTTAAGCCCTTGATTTTTATAACCCTTGATGTTTTTCTTAAATACTTAACACCATTTTTTATTGTATAAATTCTTACTTCTCAACAGCCTTTTCGTTGACTTTGCCCCTTATGATATCGTAACTTTGCGCCACAATCAGTAGTCAGTAGTTAGACGTCAGTCATTGAATCATTAATTTAAGTTTCGCAGGTCATTTTTAGGTTATAATTGGATTTGTAATTGATTAATAATCAATATATTGCAAAATAAACCTCCCCCTTGCCCCCTCCGAGAGAGGGAATAAATTTGTTGAAAAAGATAAAAATTGTCTATCAATCTGGAAAATGTCCTTTCTCTAACTCCTTGAGAATCATAAGCTATCTTATTCCCCCTTTGGAGGGGAAAGCCAGCGAGTGCTCACAGCTGGGTATGTGAGGAATTGAATATCAATAAGTTACAGAACTGGCGAAACTTAAATCATTAATCATTGCTGGCATTAATCATTAATCATTATGGAAGAGGCCTTAGAAATTCTTTGGACATACGCTCGTCGTGAGCCTTTGGATAGCAATGGAGAGACAGTTGTCCCTACCATCAACAATAGTATTGCCGCTATCCGTATCATTATGCGCTTGGAAGGATGGGGAAGTGAAAAGAGAAAAATGAATAGTGAAAAGCGGGCAACGCATAATAAGCCAGCGTCCCATCGTAGGGGCAAAGTCCGCGAGAGCGGAGTATGTGAGCAATTCGCCCAAACAAAATTCGTCCAACCTGACACGGACAACAACAATGATGACAATTACTTTGATGAATATACAGATGGCGAATTGCCCAACATGGGCGAATTACCATTTGCCCCTACACCTGCTCAACCCAAATATCCCCAACACAATACAGCTCACAACAATTACGCCTGCTTAGTAGCCCCCTCGCCTTCGGAGAGGGGGTTGGGGGAGAGGAACCTCCTCTCCTTCACCCGCCATACGCTCCCTTCTTTTGCCCCTGCGCCTTTCCATCTTGCCTATTACGAGGTACTGACCCGTTTCGCTATGGGAGAAATCAAAAAGCTGATGATCACCATGCCGCCCCAACACGGCAAGAGCGAGGGAGCGACTCGTCGCTTGCCTGCTTTTGTCTTAGGGCAAGACCCTGATAAGCGTATAGCCATTGTTTCCTACAACGCTATCAAAGCACGCAAGTTCAACCGCGAACTCCAACGTATCATGGACGATGACCGTTATTACGAGTTGTTTCCACAAACGCTCCTCGCAGGTCAGGCAAGCTACCAAGAACAAGGCCGACGCAGTCGTAACTATGCCCGCAATTCCGATGAGTGTGAGATTGTAGGCTATCAAGGCAGCTTTAAGACAATTGGCGTAGGAGGTTCCCTAACTGGCGAACCTGTGGATATGCTGATTATGGACGACTTGTACAAAGATGCATCGTCTGCTTGGTCGCCAGTAATTCG
>NZ_ALNN01000035.1:0-32393 GCF_000293175.1 Capnocytophaga sp. CM59 | reverse complement strand
CTAACTTTCTAAGACGCAATAAATTGCGTCTCTACCCTAACGCTGGCTAAGACAACTCCTGATGAGCATAGTTATCTGTAGAGACGCAATCTATTGCGTCTTAACGAATTAGATTATACAGATATTTTTAACTATTGATTCGCATATATACTTCCTGTCTTCTACTTATCTATCGCTTCAGGCTAGGTAAAGGTCTTTAGAACAACTTAAGTCAATCATATTTTAGAATGCGAATAAAATGCGAATAAATAAGCCAAGAGATTCATTCCTAATTCACTCTCTTTCAAGGGCTAATTGCCATTAGCCCCTACACCTGCTCATGCTAATTTTTCGCAAACCATTTCTGTTTGACTATAATAAGCCTATAAAGAGTAATATAAACAAACTGTGTTTCATACATTGTAACTCATAGTTCAGAATTTTCGGCAAAGGTACTAATTATTTTTCAGAACCGAGCGTATTACTATCAAAAAAATCTATAGAATTATGAGCTACAATTCCTTTTTTTGTAGTAAATTTGCTCACAAAAAAGATACCTATGAAATTTACTTGGGGCACAGGCATTCTTTTGGCTATTTTGGCCTTTGCTGGATTTATTATGTACTTTTTTATCATCACTTTAGTGGATAAAAAGTATGATCATGAACTGGTTACTGAGAACTATTACGCTCAAGAACTGGATTTCCAAAAGAATATAGATGCCGAAAAACAAACCTTAGAGGCTCATATGCAAGTGGATATTGCTTATACTACGGGCGCCAAAGAGGGCATTCGCCTTGATTTCCCTACTGCTGTAACAGGCAAAGAAGTCATCGGGGTGATTTTTTGCTATCGCCCATCGGATAGCAAACTGGACTTTACCCTACCGATCACGACCCTTGATGGTTGTTCGCTGCTGATTCCCAACAAGCTGCTCACAAAGGGGCGCTGGAATATCCGCGTGGAATACGGCTTTGAGGGAAAGAATTACTTGAGCTTATTTGACAAAGTCAATTATTAGATGTACCTGCTGGCTTTCACCTTAGGCCTTGTGGGCAGCCTACACTGCGTGGGTATGTGTGGCCCTATTGCCTTGTTGATTCCTTTGCAAAGGCAGCACAAGGGCTTTCGCTACCTACAGTTAGGTGTCTATTTCACAGGCAAGACCCTCGCCTATAGCCTTATAGGGCTTCTCTTTGGCTTGGTAGGGGAAGGACTTTTTATAGCCGAATACCAGCAAGAGTTCTCCATCTTGGCTGGGCTTGTTATGGTGAGTATGGGGCTCTTTTCGCTCTTTCATTTCTCACTAAAGGGCGTTCAGAACCCTTTGCTCAAGGGCTTTGCCTTGCTCAAGAACGCTTTAGGGCAACAGCTGACAAAAAAGACACTTTCAAGTTCCTTCACTATAGGTTTTCTCAATGGATTTCTGCCTTGTGGTTTGGTCTATACCGCCCTCTTTGGCGCCTTGACTATGGGAAACCTATGGGGTAGTATGGGCTATATGACGGCTTTCGGGCTGGGTACCATTCCACTGATGCTCCTGCTTGTACTTTTGGGAGATTTCCTACCTGTGGCCTTGCGCCGCCAGCTGAACCAGTGGCTACCTATAGTGGTTATTATCGTTGGGATTCTCTTTATCCTACGTGGTCTGGGGCTGGGGATTGCTTACCTCTCCCCTGCTGACACGCACTTATTACTGCACCCTAAGGCTGATTGCTAACCCTTTATACTCATGAAAAATGCCTGTTATACACTCCTTCTTTTGCTTTGCTCTTGTGGGGTCTTCCACAGAAAAATAAGTCCGCCCGATGTCTCTTCATACTCCGCACAAACACCTGTGGTAGCGCACATTAAGGATTCCTTATACTACTTTGAGGATAACTATCTTATCCGAAACCAACAAGGAATATGGGAGCTATACCTTTCAGGCAATCCTCTGCAATTAGGACTCAACTCTGGCGCACTTACCCAAAGACTTTATCATAGACAAGACAGCTTATTATTCAGCAAATTAAAAGACTTTGTTCCCTCCGAGCGCAAACAGCACTTTCTCTACCGTTTCCTTAAGTGGTTCAACCGAGATATTGACCACTATATCCTCCCTATTTATAGGGCAGAACTTTATGGGCAATCCCGCTATGCCGATAGCCTTTTCAACTACATTGCCCCCAAGTACGAACGGAGTCTATACCTACACTCAGCTCATGACATAGGCCACGCCTTACAAGATTTGATGCTGGTAGGCTGTTCCTCCTTGGCTGCTTGGGGAACTCATACCCAAGGCGGCAAGCTGCTTATCGGCCGCAATTTTGACTTTTACCTCTCGGACGATTTCGCTACTGAGAAGCTCGTCCGTTTTGTTCGTCCTACCGAGGGTTATCCCTTTATGTCCTATGCGTGGGGCGGTATGCTCGGAGTCATGTCGGGCATGAATACCGAAGGGCTTACAGTAACTATCAATGCAGGTAAGTCCAATATACCCCTGAAGGCACGCACCCCTATTTCGCTCCTATGTAGGGAAATATTGCAATTTGCCTCCACTACTGAGGAAGCTATTGCTATTGCCAAAAAACGAAAAGTATTTGTCTCCGAGGCGATTATGGTAGGTAGCTCCAAAGAAAAGAAGGCTGTCATCATAGAAGTATCCCCAAAGAAATTCGGTGTATATGAGGTCGATAATGGGCTACTACTCTGTACCAATCACTTCCAAAGTACCCCCTATGCCAAGGACAAAAAGAACCGCAAGCAAATCCAACAAACCCATACCGCCTACCGTTATAAGAAGCTACAGGAACTCACCCAAGGCGATACCCTCACCCCCGAACGTATAGCCGCTATCCTGCGCAATACCGAAGGGCTAAAGGGCAAAGCTATAGGCTATGGCAATGAGAAGGCACTAAACCAACTCTTGGCCTATCATAGTGTGATCTTCTCACCCGAAGAGCGCATCGCTTGGGTATCCACCGCTCCCTATCAGCTGGGCGAATACATAGCCTATGACCTCAAGGAGATTTTCAAAGGAGAAACATTCGCTCCCCATACGGCATATCCACAGACCCAGCGGAATATCCCTGCCGATCCTTTTATGCAAACCCAAGCCTATAAGGATTATGAGCAATACCGACAGCTGGAAGAGAGGCTTACTAAGCAATTGCGAGAGAAAGCACTTATACAACCTACTGATTATCGAACTCTTACGAGCCTAAACCCCGATTATTGGAAAGCTTATTACCTATTGGGAGAAGCCTATTGGGCAAATGGGCAATACAAAGAGGCTCAGGAGCAGTATAAAATAGCACTCACCAAGGAGATTCCTTATACTGTAGAACGAGAGCAAATAGAAAAGCGCATTCTTCTCTACCATCCTTCGTCTCCTTCTTCTTCTCCTTCTTCTTCTCCATAGCCAAAGTAGTACTCTTCAAAAGAAAAATGTTCAAAAGGAATCTCACCAAAGTCTTTTGTAGAGAATTGTTGTTCTTTTTTTCCGTCTTTGTAGGAGATGATCCCCAAGCGATGTAGTAACGCCTTGTCTTTTTCTACTTGGAAGGTGATATAATAATCTTGGTTATCATCACTGTCCTCTTCTAAGTTCTTAATCTGGTGTTCTATAGTAAAATACTTCCCCTTGGTTACCAAATTGAAGTGATTACTATATTTCTGCTTGGAAGGGTAATAGCAGAGATCATAAAGCAGTCGGTAGTTGTCCTCTCCTTCACTTAGCAGCAATGCATACAAGGAGGCTTCTACCCCTTCTCCTTGGGGGATAAAGACAAAGATATGATCTTTGTAGCCATCACCATTGAGGTCTGCCGCTTTTTCTTGATCTTTTCTATAGTCACCTGCCAACTCTATACGCCTAACAAATGCGGGGATATCGGTTATATGCACCCTATCCACATCAGGTTTCATCAGCAGTTTCCATTGCTCATCTATGGATACTATATAGTTATAAATCTTCCATAACTTATCGGATATCTCAATCAAGGGAGCTTTTGTCCATTTGCCATCCTTAAGGCTATAGATGGCATACTTAGCTGGAATTTTGGCTTCATAGCCCGATGGGTCAGAAGAGGGCTGTAAATATTTTTTATCCATGACGACAAGCATCACATTGAAATGCTGAGCTATTTGTTCAGCAGACATGTCTTTTATTGGATCAAAGACTGTATCCACCCACTTTTGTTCATCACCTCTGTACATAGCCGCCTGTACTACTTTCAGATCAAACTGCTCATCTTTAGGAAAAAGGTACACATCTACCCAGCCAAAGGGATTCCGTTCTATAGGGCAAGCATTATAAACATAGTAATAACCAGATTCCTCAAATTCTGCTCGCTTATCTAAGTCAAAACGCGCACAACTGATGAGGTTATAGAGTTTTTGCTCTATCTCATCGGTCAGAGGCAATTCCGTAATGGTAGGTGTATGCTTTGGGCATCCCCACAAAAGAAGTGCTAAAAAGACTAAGAGGATTCTATACATATTATAGTTTTCTTTTTATAAGATATAATAACAGATGCCATAAATCGCCATAAACTCACGCCTCTACCTTGTTTACGCTATTATGCCTTTACCCCGCTCATACCCACTTTTTACCTTTTACCCTTTACTTTTTACTTTCTAAAAGTATTCTATCTGTCGTTCAATAATCGTTGTGGGTTTGCCATCTTGGTATTCAAAGCGTCCTATCCAATTGCCTTTTTTATCATATTTGTACTCAAAACTCTTCTTCTGAGCAAAATTTCTATTGAGCAGCGAGAGGATTCGATCACAATCCCCATGGCTATTGTAGCGATATTTGGCCTTATTGAGAATATTCTCCCCCTTATCCACTATATTTTGCTCCTGTTCTAAGAGCCGCCCTCTATGGTCATAGGTAGAGATGAACTTAGCCGAGAAATCCTCCCTAAGAAAATTGCTTTCGGTCTGTCGTCCTGCATCGTCATAGACAAAAAAGGCAGAATAGAGCAAAACCCCTTCCCCGTCATAGGTTTCTTCTTTGGTTACATTGCCTCTCCCATCACAGTTGAACACTGTAATGCCTACTTTCTCCTTTTGGGGATCCAAGTGTAGTTTGTATTTCTTTACCTTCTGCTTGCTATAGGTATATTCGTAGCGCAAGGTCTCTGCATTGCGCTCGTCAAAGAATATTTCCTTGACAAGGTTACCCTGTGCGTCAAAGGTTTTTTCTATGTTCATCTCGGCCAGAAGCGCCCCCTTTTGAGCTACTGCCCCATTTTCCTTGACATGGTAGCCCCTGATACGAAGTGTTTTTACCCCCTTGTGTAGAAATTCACGCTCCCAATCTGTCCTCTCTTGTGCATAAGAGTAACAGACTAAAGCAAATAGGTTAAGTATATGTAACCAATGGCGTGTATTCATTTCATTTACAAATCGTTTTGTGTATTTAACTTGCGCTGATGTGCGGCTTTTATACGCTTAAGGCGAATCATCACCTCGTCTCGGTGCAAGGCATCTTTGGCTACTTTACCCACGGTAAGTCCCTGTACCAAAATAGAGAAGAGCACCACTATATAAGTAACCTGCAAGAGGGTTTCCTTCATCACCCCCTGATCCTGAGGTATAGAAAGCACCAAAGCGATAGAAACGCCGCCACGTACCCCACCCCATACCATGGTAATAAGGGAACCTCGCGAATAGGAGCTAACCTTGCGCAAGATTGTCTGAGCTGGGATATAAATCGCCAAGGCACGACCCAAAAGACATACCACAATGGCAATCCCGCCCAAGAGGAACTGTTTGTCTAAATTATCTATCAAAAGCATCTCAAATCCGATAAAGAGGAAGAGAATAGCGTTCATGATTTCATCCACAATCGCCCAAAACTTACTCAGGTAATCCCTATTCTCCTCACTGCTGGCCTTCTTGCCTACATTACCTACAAAAAGCCCTGCAATAACCATCGCCAAAGGCGAAGACACATGAGAAGCCTTGGCTATCAAGAAACCACCCATCACTACCGCAAGGGTTACCAAAACACTCACATGGTAGTCATCGGCCTTCTTCATCATCTCGGAGGCAATCCAACCCAAGATAGCCCCTAAAAATATCCCTCCCCCTGCTTCCAAAAGGAAGAGCTTGGTTATAGCATTAAATGAAGGTTCAAAAGTGGCGTCGGTAGCCAGCTTAAGCACTACGGCAAACATCACTACGGCTACCCCATCGTTGAAGAGAGATTCACCTGTGATCTTTGTCTCAATACGCTTAGGGACATCGGCCTGCTTGAGTACGCCCAAAACCACAATAGGGTCGGTAGGTGAGATGAGCGTACCAAAAAGTAAGCAATAGACATAAGGGATATCTATCCCTATCCAAGAGGCAATATAGTAGAGTAATCCTGAGATAAAGAAAGCCGAAAGTACCACACTTATCGTCGCATAAGTGAGGATCGGGAGCTTATATTCTTTTAGGTCAGAGACATTGATATGCAAGGCCGCTGCAAAAAGTAGGAAGTTAAGCATGGCACTCATTAGGATTTCTGTAAAATTAAACCCCTCTAAGAATGCTTCCAACCTATGCGCTAAACCCGAAAAGATAGCCCCCCCGAAAAGGCGAATCCCTACCGATACCATCATGGCAATCACCATGATCCCAATGGTCATCGGGAGCTTTACATACCTGACATTCAGATAAGAGAACACAGCAGCTAAAACAATAATTACTGAAAAGGCGTAGTATAATTCCATAGAGTCTTTTATTTTGTCGCAAAAATACAAAAATAATAATAAATGACAAACGACTAAAGAGAATTTTATTCCTTAATAATACGCTATCTCGTATCTATATAATTCTATAGGACCCTCATTTATAACAAGTCTTTCTATAGAATTATGATATATATCTTCTTGATAATAGTACTGCCTATTATAGATTTCTCCTTCTTGACTAACATAAACCTCTTCTACAAGGTGCTGACACTCATCATAACACTTGCGCCAAGAAAGCCTCCCATCTCCAAAATTAGACTCACATAATAGATTACCCTTTAAATCATACGCATAATAAGTATGCCCCTGAGTGGCACCTTGAGCTAATATACTATCACTAAGATATTTATCTCTTATTTCAAGGAGTTTTCCATTAGTATTGTATCTATAATATCTTATAGTATTATCATATATAAGTGTTCCTTCTTTATATTGCGTTGTACTCAATTCATAAACATATTTTTCAACAACTCTATTTAAATTATCATACTTCCATGTGTTCTTTTTTATTTCTTCTTCATATCCATTAGTTACATATATTTTTTTATAACTTATTTGTCTATTTTCATTATCATGATTATATATTTCTTTATAGAAATAATTATTTTTATCAGTAAATGAAATTTTTTCTATAATATTACCATATTCGTCATAAGTATATATAACTTTTTCTCCTTTGAGTAAATCCGAATCGCATTCTTCTTCCTCTATTAGCCTATTTTTACCATCGTAAATATAATTCGTATAATATATATGCTTATATTGATTATTATCTGTTTCAGGAAAATCTCCTTCTTTGAAGATTTTTTGCATCAATTTTCCTTTCTCATTATACAAATATTTACTCTCGGATATATAATACAAAGAATCCGTTTGCCCTTTCACTTGCTGACATTCCTTTACTATATTTCCTTTGGGATCAAAGAGGTATTCTATCTCAAAGTAAGGTGTCTCACTCCATTGGGAAAAAATAGAATCCTTTTGAGATAGCTTTTGGAAGATAGGGGTATAACTGCGCTCCTTATAACGCTTTACCTGCCCTTTGAGTGAGGGCTTATTAGGGATTTTTGTTATAACCTCTTCTTGGTGCGATAAGACCTCTTTTTTGTCGGAGGTTGCTATCTGTCGGGAAGCACAACCCAAAAGGGAAAGATAAATCACTATAAAGACTGTCTTTTTCATAATTGCTTTTTGGGGCAAAGATAATAAAAAATAAGCTCAAGTTTTTCAAATTATACAACTATAGTCTCCTATACAGAAGAATCTGGCGGTATACTTTTAGACTTTGTCTTTTTACTTAATTTGGCTTGTGTTCTTTTGGCTTTCTCTTCAAGTAACAGTTTTTCAAGCAATTCATTTTGAGCAAACCACTCCTGATAAGTACGTCTATAACCAGTTATGGGTTTGGCTGCCTGTTGAGGTGTATTGGTTACCTGTTGAGGTATATTGGTTGTCTGCTGAGCTATATTCACTGTTTTTTGAGGTGTTCTCACTGCTTCAGAATCAGAGGGTTGTTCGGCAGGGGTATCTTTAGCAGTGCAAGGTAAGGCTTGGGGGACAGGCTTTTCGTCCTCTATAGAGCCTACAGAAGGCAGCTCCTGCCAATCGCCTAAGGACATAAGCATCTTGATCGCACTGAGTTGTTCGCGTATGGAGGGATAGACTGTTTTCTCTCCTTGCTGTTGGGGTTGCCCATTGGCAATAGCCCAAAGGGCTTGAATGAGTTGTTTTTTCATGAGTTATAGTTAGTTAAGGATTTCAGAGATCAGGATCTGTCTGCTATAACCCTTTACCTCTTAATTTTCAGAATGCAAAATTACAACATTTTAGAGGTAAAAACAATATTTTGCAATAATAAAATGAAGTTAATTAACAGTGATTAGTTGTTGGCAATGCGTGGTCAGTGTCGTAACTCAAAATTCAGAACTCAAAACTCAAAACTTGTTTGCCTTTTATCATTATATTTCGTATTTTTGCCCCTTAGGAAATTACTCAAAAAATGCTTAAAAAACTCACGCAATTCCTTATTTCTACTCGCCTAATGGCAGTGCTTTTCTTGGCCTATGGGGCTGCCCTTGCTATGGGTACTTTTGTGGAAACTTGGTATAATACCGACACAGCCAAAATCTGGATCTATAACGCTTGGTGGTTTGAACTCATCATGGCGCTTTTTGTCATCAACTTTATCGGGAATATTGGTCGCTATCGCCTGCTCAAGCGCGAAAATTGGGCGGTTTTCGTCCTGCATGCCTCTTGGATCTTCATCATCGTGGGGGCTGCCGTTACCCGCTACATCAGCGACGAAGGTAAGCTCGCCCTACGCGAGGGAGAGGAGGCTGACTTTTATACCTCGGAGCTGACCTATATCACCGCCCAGGTAGATGGCTCCTACGAGGGACAACCCCTACGCAAAGCCAAACAAACCGAGGTGCTCTTCTCCGAATTTACTTCCAATTCCTATAGCTGGTCTTCTGACTTCAAGGGAAAGGATTTCCGTATAGACCTCAAGCGATTTATCGCTCATGCCGAGGCTACCTTTGTAGCGGATCCCCAAGGTGAATTCTATCTGAAGATTGTAGAGGCCGCTGGCGGAGAGGGACACGAACACTACCTCAAGAGTGGTGCTACTGAAAACTTCCATGGCCTGCCCATCTCGCTGAACAACCCTACCGAAGGAGCTATCAACCTACAAATAACCCCTGAAGGGAGCTATATTCATACCCCTTATATGGGTAGTTATATGACCATGGGAGACCAAAAGGTGTTTGAGGTAGCCAAAGATAGTATGCAGCCTCTCCAATACCGCTGCTTGTACAACATAGGCGGCATGCGCTTTGTTCTCCCTGAGCCAATGCAAAAAGGGAAAATGGTCATGACCTCTATCCCTGAGAAAAAACAAAATGCAGGTGATCTCAGTGCCCTTGTGATGAGTATCACCTGCGAAGGTGAAACAAAGGAAGTAGAGGTCATTGGTAGGCGTGATGAGATCAACCCTCCCTCCTCAACAGAGGTAGGCGGACTTACCTTCCACCTAAGCTATGGTTCGGTGCGTACACCCCTGCCTTTCAAAGTAAAGTTGGATGACTTCATCGCTGACAAATACCCTGGCACCGAGCGTAGTTACTCCTCTTTCAAGAGTAAAGTGACCGTAACCTCCCCAGAGGAAACTTTTAAATATGATATCTACATGAACCATATCCTTAACTATAAGGGCTATCGCTTCTTCCAAGCCAATTTCTTCCCCGATGAGAAAGGGACTATTCTTTCTGTCAATCATGATTTTTGGGGTACCTTGCTCACTTACATAGGCTATACCCTACTCTATATAGGTCTTATCGCCAGTATGTTCTTCGGAAAGACACGCTTTGTCCAGCTCAGTCAAAAGCTCAAAAAGCTCTATGACAAACGCCGAGGTGCTCTTACCCTCTTGGCCTTATTCTTTTCCGTAGGCGCCTATGCCCAACATGATTCTTTTGAACTGACCCCCAAGCAGATAGACTCGCTTATCAAGGCCACTACCGTCAAGAAGGAACATGCCGACCGCTTTGCTCACTTGGTAATCCAAGACGAAGATGGCCGTATGAAGCCAATCAATACCTTTGCTTCTGAATTGCTCAGAAAAGTCAGCAAGGCTGATACTTTCCGCGGACTGGACGCCAATCAGGTATTCCTCTCCATGCTGCTGAATCGTCAGCTATGGTACAACGTGGATTTCTTCTATATCAAAAAAGATAACGACAGCTTACACAAGATTTTAGGCGTAGAAAAAGGCCTTAAGCGCGTAAGAGCTTTGGATTTCTTGGACAAGGAATATAACAACAAACTCAATCCTTACTTAGTGGAGGCCTATTCCACCTCCAACCCCAACCAATTCCAAAAGGAGTTCAAGGAAGTAGATACCAAGATGCATCTTTTGGAACGCGCCCTTTCGGGGAGTATGTTGCGCATTTTCCCACTGAAGGACAGCCCTAACAACAAGTGGATTTCCCCATTGGACATCTACGAGAATCCTACCTATACGCAGGACACCCTCGAAGCAGGCTTTATCAAGCACGCTTTCCGCTGGTACCTCTCCTCTGTAAAAGATGCCGTGGAGACAGGCAATTACAGCGATGCGGATAAGATCCTGACTGTACTCCAGCAGAACCAGCGCGCCGTAGGTAAGGCGGTAATTCCTTCCGAAAAACAGATAGAAGCCGAGATACTTTACAACAAGTATGATGTCTTCAAAAGCCTCTTTAGCTGGTACTTATATGTAGGAACAATCATGTTTGTCGTGCTTATCGCGCGTATCTTTAAGGAGCGCAAGGCACTGCGTATCACCACCCAAGTATGTACAGGATTGCTCTTTTTCCTCTTTGCCCTACATACCGCAGGGCTTGCTTTCCGCTGGTATATCTCAGGCCATGCCCCATGGAGTGATGCTTATGAGAGTATGATCTATGTGGCATGGGCTACCATGGGTATTGGATTGTGTTTCGCCCGTCGCTCACCACTGAGCCTCGCTTCCACCGCCTTTGTAACCTCCATGATCCTGATGATTGCCCACTGGAACTGGCTTGACCCTTCCATTGGCAACCTACAGCCTGTACTCAACAGCTACTGGCTGATGCTCCATGTGGCGGTGATTGTAGGTAGCTATGGCCCTTTCACCTTGGGTATGATCTTAGGGGCTATTAACCTCTTACTCATGATTGTCACCACGGCGAAGAACCGAGAAAAAATCAAGGGTGTAGTAGATGAACTAACTATCGTCAATGAACTAGCCCTTACCGTGGGACTTATCATGCTCACCATTGGGAACTTCTTGGGTGCCCAGTGGGCTAATGAGAGCTGGGGACGCTACTGGGGCTGGGATCCGAAGGAGACTTGGGCGCTGGTGAGTATCATGGTCTATGCCTTTGTCATTCACATGCGTATTGTCCCCTCCTTACGTGGCATATGGGGCTTTAACTTTGCCAGTGTGGTAGCCTTTGCCAGTATCCTGATGACCTATTTCGGGGTTAATTTCTACCTTTCAGGACTACATAGCTACGCCAGCGGAGAGAAAGTCATTACTCCAAACTTTGTCTATTATGCAGCCATCTTTGTCATTGTCTTAGGTATAGTATCCTTCATAAGAAGAAAAAATCTAAAAGAGTAGTTGCTCCATGAAACCTATCCTCCTATTACCATTCTGTCTACTGTCCTTTGCCAATTGTGAGAAAACGAATTCTGAAGCAACATCTTCTGCTGCTACAGATTATAGTCAAATGCAGATGAAACAGTATACCGAAAGCCAAGCAGATATCCTTAATCCTGAACGAGGATTCTATACGCATCGCGGTTTCTCTGCAAGCAAGAACGAAATGCTCTCGGCAAGTGATATCCAGAAATATCGTGAGGAAGGCATCTCCCTTGTGTTCACTATATACTATCTAAAGGAATTCCGTGACAAACCTATATCTGAGGCTTTTCTTGAGCTAATCCGCCACAATATGCGGGTGCTGCGTGAAGGAGGGAATAAGGCTATTGTGCGCTTTGCTTATACTTCTTCTAGAGAAGAAAGACCTTGGGATGCCCCTTGGGAGATTACCCAAAGACATATAGCTCAACTCAAACCCATCCTCCAAGAATATTCAGACGTAATTTGTCTGATGGAGGCTGGTTTTGTAGGTGTGTGGGGAGAATGGTACTATACAGATAATTATGTATACAAACCTAAAGAGGAGGCGTATGCTCCCAGAGCACGCGTTCTTTCAGCTCTTTTGGAAGCACTCCCCTCTGATAGAATGATTGCTGTGCGTACACCTCAGGCCAAACTCCTTACCCAAGGTATCACCCCAAAGGATACGCTCAGCCTTTCGACAGCCTTCAAGGGAACACCTCTGGCTCGTATTGCCGCCCATAATGACTGTTTTTTGGCAGACGAAGATGATAGAGGCACCTTTGCTAATAACCTCACATATAGAAATTATTGGGAGACAGAAAGCAAATATACTGCTATGGGAGGAGAGACTTGTGCACTTTCTTCCCTAGCGACATGTAGCCATGCTTTAGCCCAATTCTCTCAATATCATTGGTCTTACCTCAATCGAGACTATCATCAAGATGTTTTCAAACAATGGAAGGAAGGAAAATGCCTCAATGAAATTCAAAAGCGATTGAGTTATCGCTTTTCTCTAATGAAAGGTTACTTCACCAAAAATCCCAAAATAGGAAGCCCCTATCAGATAGAATTACTACTGAAAAATACGGGATGGGCATCTCCTTTCAACCCTCGTAGCGTAGAGTTATTGTTCGTATCTGAAGAAAATCCTAATGAGAAATATAGAATTACCTTAGCCGATGACCCTCGTTACTGGTTTGCCGGAAAAACAAGTACCCTAAAGACTACTTTCTTGCTACCACGTGTTATGAGCAAAGGAAAATATACTATCTACCTAAACCTACCCGATCCGCGAGAGCCTCTTTCCAAAAGAAAGGAATATAGTATCCAATTAGCAAATAAAGACACTTGGAACTCTCAAAAAGGATATAACAAGATACAAGAAGTTTCCCTCTCTGAAATAGGAGAGAATAACCTGAAAAACATACCCTCTTTAGAGAAATTCACAGAGTAAAAACAATGCTATTTTATTTGGGATAAGGTCTCTCTTAGTGAAAAACATAGCCTTACAAGCCCAAACCAACTTAGGAAATCTACTTTTCCTTAAAAGCAAAATAGGCTATCAAAATTTAATTAAAAAACCAAGTATAGTCAGAAAAATGACGTATATTTGCAGCATAGAATTTTCATCTGACATATCCTCATATGAACTATATTTATCTAAAAGGACATCATGGCACAGATCTTGATAGCTCTGAAGAGATACTTAAATCTAACTATCAGAAATCAATAGGAGATGAACACTGGTTAGGGGATGGTGTCTATTTTTTTATAAATGGTCTTTCCTCTGATACTCAGAATTTAGCCAAAGAATGGGCAAAAGCACAGTCTTGGGATAATGAAAACAAGAAATATAAATACACTAATATTGTAGTGCTTGAATCTGAAATCCAAATAAATAAAGAAAATCTATTAGATTTAACTCAAGAAGAAGGAATAAAAATATTAATCTATTTAGTTGATAGATATTTAAATGTTTTAAGAAAAACAGGAAAAGGATTGGATTTTTATGATGGATTACTAATTAATATGGCAAGAGATAAAGGAATTCTCCCTATTGATATAGTAAAAGGTAATTTTTACATAAAGTTCGAAAAAGAGCGAAAATACAAAATAAATCTTAGGACTTGTAATTGTACTATATGTGTTGTCTTTGACCCTACAAAAAATATCATCTCCACAAAGAAAAAACAAGTTGAACCTATTAATCTATAATAATTATGAAATTAGCTGATGTAAAAGAGAGAATAGATAACTTTTTTGACAATATAACTCCCGAAGAATTATATGAGTTATCTCTTTCCTATGGATTCAAAGAAATTGCCCCTGAGACAAATGAAGAAAATATATCTTCAAAGCCACTACAGCCCTTGGGAACAGACACTATAGTGCTACCAACTATTAGTTCTGATAAATTTCAAGACCAAAAAGAAATGTCTTTAAAACAACGAATATAGATTTATTTCTTAAATAAATGAAATATACACAAAAAAAACCAGCAATTGTCCTCTTGGAGGACGGCACTGTTTTCTATGGAAAAGCCGTAGGAAAAGAAGGTAGTGCTTTTGGTGAAATCTGCTTTAATACAGGGATGACTGGCTATCAGGAAATCTTTACCGACCCCTCCTACTTCGGGCAAATCATGGTAGCGGCTACCGTTCATATAGGCAATTACGGGGCTTTCTCTGAAGAAAACGAATCCGACGGGGTGAAAATTGCAGGCCTTGTATGTCGTAACTTTAGCGAGTATGGCTCCCGCCCTATCAGTGAAGAGTCCTTAGGTGCTTTCCTTGAAAGACAAAATCTCTTTGTAGTAAGCGATGTGGATACTCGTGCCTTGGTGTCCTACATACGTGATCATGGGAGTATGAATGCGGTACTCTCCACCGAAGTGGACAACATAGAAGGACTCAAAGCCCAGCTCAAGGCGCAACCGTCCATGAAGGGCTTGGCCTTAGCCCCTGAAGTATCCACCAAGGAGGCTTATTTTGTAGGAGATGAAAATGCCCCCTATCGTGTGGCTGCCTTGGATTTAGGTATCAAGCGCAATATATTGCGCAACTTGGCGGCTCGTGGTGCCTATATCAAGGTATTCCCTCATACAGCTACCTTTGAAGAACTCAATGCTTTTGCTCCTGATGGCTTCTTCCTCTCCAATGGCCCTGGTGACCCTGAGCCACTAACCGAGGCCATTACACTTACTCAGCAAGTTATTGACAGTGGTAAACCTGTATTTGGCATTTGCTTAGGTCACCAGCTCATTGCCCTCTCCCAAGGGGTTCCTACCTATAAGATGCGCAATGGCCACAGAGGAATCAACCACCCTGTAAAGAACCTCCTTACAGGCAAGAGTGAGATTACCTCCCAGAATCATGGTTTTGCTGTTGATAAGGAATTAGCAGAAAAGAACCCCAATATAGAGATCACCCACCTACACCTCAATGATGGTACTGTAGCGGGTATTCGCCTAAAGAACCGCCCCGTATTTAGCGTACAATACCACCCTGAAGCAGCTCCAGGCCCTCATGATGCAAGCTATCTTTTTGACCAGTTCATTGAGTTAATGACAAGTAACAAGTAACTAATAACAAGTAACTAATAAAATAACACGCCTTGCAGGTTATGCAGGGCGTGTTGCTTTATAAAAATATTGCCTTACAGCGCGTAAGGCAATATTAGTAATCTATCTATAAATCAAAAATGATTATTTCACGATATAATTTTGAGCTATCTCTTTAGCTACTTTTTCCAATACAGAAGTAATCTCATCATTGATTTTTCCTGCTTTGAGTTCTGCAAGGGTATCCTGGTGAGCTGTGCGAAGGTTATCCAAGTATTCTTTTTCAAACTCACGTACGCGCTCTACTGGAACTTGGCGCAATAGGTTCTTAGATCCTACATAGATAATCGCTACTTGGTCTTCTACCTTGTATGGAGTATTAGAAGATTGTTTAAGGATTTCCACATTGCGCTTTCCTTTCTCAATCACGTTGCTGGTAGCTGCATCAAGGTCAGAACCGAACTTAGCAAAAGCCGCCAATTCGCGGAACTGTGCTTGGTCAAGCTTAAGGGTACCTGCTACCTTCTTCATAGACTTGATCTGAGCGGAACCTCCCACACGGGATACAGAGATACCCACGTTAATTGCTGGACGCACCCCAGAGTTGAACAAGTCAGACTCAAGGAAGATCTGTCCGTCGGTGATAGAAATCACGTTGGTTGGGATATAAGCGGAAACGTCACCAGCTTGGGTTTCTATCACAGGAAGTGCGGTAAGAGAACCACCACCCTTTACAAGGTGTTTGATAGAATCAGGGAGGTCATTCATATTGTGGGCTACATTGTCGTCCTTGATCACCTTAGCAGCGCGTTCCAAGAGGCGAGAGTGCAAGTAGAACACGTCCCCAGGGTAGGCTTCACGTCCAGGCGGGCGACGAAGCAAGAGGGATACCTCACGGTAAGCCATGGCTTGCTTGGAAAGGTCATCATAGATAATAAGCGCTGGGCGACCTGTATCACGGAAGTATTCCCCTATGGCTACCCCTGCAAAAGGAGCATATACCTGCATTGGTGCTGGGTCAGAAGCATTGGCCGCTACGATAGTAGTATAGGCAAGTGCTCCTGCATCCTCCAAGGTTTTAGCGATCCCTGCTACAGTAGAGGCTTTTTGACCAATGGCTACATAGATACAATACACTGGATTACCTGCATCGTAGAACTCTTTTTGGTTGAGGATGGTATCGATACATACGGTAGTCTTACCTGTTTGTCTGTCCCCGATTACAAGCTCACGCTGACCGCGCCCAATAGGAATCATAGCATCAATAGCCTTAATCCCTGTTTGCAAAGGTTCATTTACGGGTTGGCGATAGATTACCCCTGGCGCCTTACGCTCGAAAGGCATTTCGTAAAGTTCGCCTAAGATAGGGCCTTTACCGTCAATAGGTTCACCTAAGGTATTGATTACACGTCCTACGATCCCCTCCCCTACTTTGATAGAGGCGATGGTTTTGGTACGTTTTACGGTGTCCCCTTCTTTTATTTGGGTAGAAGAACCAAGGAGTACCACCCCTACGTGATCTTCTTCAAGGTTAAGCACCATTCCTTCTTGTCCTGATTCGAAATGGACAAGCTCTCCGTTTTCCACTTTGGAGAGACCGAAAATGCGAGCAATCCCATCTCCTACTTCTAATACCGTCCCTACCTCTTCTAAAGATACCGACGCATCGAAGTTTGCTAATTGTTTCTTAAGAATCGCTGAAACTTCAGCCGCCTTTATTTGTGCCATTATTTTTATGTATGAATGTATTCTTTATTTTGCCTTTATTTATAAAAGTCACCTATTGGCACTTCTATAAATTTCCGTGCAAAGATACAAAAAAAAATCAAACCTACCAGCAGTTAAATCACTTTTTTTAGTGACAAGTTACTAGTGACAAGTTACTAGTGACAAATCCTATTATGGTATTAGTCACTTGTCATTGGTCACTTGTCATTGGTCACTTGTCATTATTACGTATTTTCTTATCGTACTTCACATAGAGGAAGGAAGCGATCATAAGCAATACACCAAGTATGACCAATACCACCACTCTAGAAATAGTACTTAGGTGCGCTATATCATAGAAAAATAGCTTGACTAAAGTAAAGAGAATTACAGATATACTGGCTATTCGCATATAGCTTTTGCTCTGATGTATTCCCTTCACAAGCATGAACACACCATAAGACACCCATAAGATGCTCAGACCCAATTTGTAATTAGCCGTAGCACCCAAAAGTTCTGTCCAGTGTAGCCATTCGCTACTTACCACCCATAGAACAACCCCATAAAGCACCAAATCACGTACCTTATTGTTTTTGAAGTTGATAGCCTCTGCATCGAGCAACTTGTACGTCTGCCATAACAATAGAGCAAAAGCCAATAGAGCTATATAACGGATGATTACATACATCATACCAGGGGTATAACTTAGGTATAGCCCCCTGAGTTCGCTGAGCAAATACAAGCCTTGTGTGAGCATAATCATTCCTATAATAAGATTGAAAACCAAGTTGTTAAACAAGATTTTTTCTTTGCGAATATAGCGCGTATCTATCCATGTAAAGAGTGCAAAGTAAGCCACTGTATAGACAATAAGCCACATTTGCTTAAAGTACTGCAAACTATCATAGGCTTTCATTCCTGTATCTGCTTCTACTACATATTGGTTTATCCTTATTGCCCAATAATTATATATCTCTATATAAAAAGTAGCATATAGCACTATAAATAGGAGTATATTGATCCCATAATCAAACGTTTCTGAGGCCTTTTCCCTATAACGGCTATTGATATAGGAGATCCCCGCCACTATACCCACATAAAGCAATGAGTTAAGGAAGGTAGTATTGAGAAAAGCTGTTACCTTCTCTGGAATTGAGGCGACATGTTCCTGCATTTCTATCCAATTAGTCCAAAGGCTAAAAGTCGCTAAAGGGAGTACTATATAGGAGAGCATCTCATACATACGGATTTTTTTGGTACGTCCTACCCAGAAGAGACCTCCTGCTTCCATTGCCCAGAAGAGCGTAATCCAAACCCCTTCAAAATAGATAGGTATGGTAAGGGTTCCAAAAGAAATGGCCAAGATGAGACTTAGGTACTTCAGCTCCTTAGAAGCGCCCCGACTACGGGTATAGTAATACACCAAGAAGTGGAAAAGTGCATTAGCCAAAGTGAATACCGTCAGATAATCACGTGTCTGAGCAAATACATTTTCAAAGGTAAAGGATAGCCCTAACGAATAGAATAACAAGGTATTAGATAGCAAAATAAGAATATCCCCTATGGTAAAAGTATCCTTTGCCCAGAGCTTGCGTACAATGAAGGCAAAATGGAAGATCAGGTAATACACCAATAGGAATGAGAAATAAAGTCCCTGGTTATCCTTGTATTTGAACACATGAAGGGTCAGGTAAAGTACCCAAGTAAAGACAAAGGCCGAATGATAGAGCCAGCGCCATTGCTTATAGAAGGATATAATCAATATCCCTACATTGATAAAAGCCACATAGGAGAGCAGTACCCATACATGTCCGCCCCCATTGCTCAGCAAGAAAGGCACCGCATAGCCTCCTACCATACCAATAAGCGCAATAATCTGCTGGTTGTAGCTCAGGGCAAACCAAATCGTGGCAACCGTCACAAAGAACATCAGTGCGAAAGCTACCCCTGTAGGGAACATCTGGTAAAAATCATACGCCACATAGGTCAGGAAATAGAAAATCGCCATCGCACCGCTGACGAGCACCGCACTGAATTTCTCATACTTAGGCTTTAGGTAATAGCCCACTCCAAAGAGGGCAGCCCCTGTGAGGTAACCCAAGATGATACGCATGGTAGGACTGATAAGGTCATGGTCTATGGAGTACTTCACCCCTATAAACACCCCAATAAGGATAATGGCAATCCCAATCTTATTAAAGAGATTACCCCCAATGAAGCGTTCCCAATCCTCTTTTTTAATCAGTTTAGACCACTCTATCACAGGTTCTCTCGTATCCTTAGAAGCAGAAGCGGCAGCCTTAGGAGGGGTAATAGGCGCCTGCATAGCTACCTTTTGGATAGGTTTTTCTATGACCTCTTGAGCCTTTGGTGTTACAACCTCTTGCGCCTTTGCCGCTGGTGTCTCTTGCTCTTTGGGCGCTGGTGCCTCTTGCACCTTTGGCGCTGGTGCTTTTTCTATAGGTGGGGTTATCTCTTTATCTGTTACTGGTTGAAATACCTCTTTAGGTTTGGGTACATCTCCCTTAGCTGGGGCAGCTGTAGAAAGCTGCTCCAACTGGCTCTGCATTAGTAAGACCTTTTGGATAATATAAGACTGGTTGCGGAGAATTCCGTCCAATTTTTTGTCCAAGGAAGCCCATTTGTCCTCTAAGCTCATAATTATATGATTTTATTAGGGACAAATGTACGAAAAATTTTCCAATTTGCTAAGTATATTGTTTGTATGCTGCCTTAAGACGCGCTTTAACCTGCTGGGCTAAGGAGGCGGGAGCGAGTACCTTTACCGAATCACTAAAAGAGCAAAGTCGCATGACTAAGTCGTAGGGAGCTTCCCCATGGGAAAAAGCAAGGGTTAGCTGTACGCGCACCTCTTTATCGTCTTCAGAAACAACTACTTGCGATGGGTGTAGCTTGAGTGTTTTAGCATATTGTCCTTGCTCATAGTTGAAAGAAAGGAGTATCTGTTGGCATGGTTCGCCTTCAGCCATGGAGATCCCATAGAAATGGTCAAAGAACGTTTCCATATCCAATTTTTGGTGTTTTACCTTTGTCTCTGTTACTCTTAGGTCGCTCATACGGTCAAAGGCAAATGCCTTGAGCTTGAAAGGCGGTTTGTCGTCCGTAGCGATAAGGTACCAGCGTCCTTGGTATTCCCTTACAGCATAAGCCAACACCTGTCTTTCGGTGGTCTCTTCCGAGTAAAAAGCCTTGTAGTGGAAAGTAATCAAGAGGTTTTTGTCAATAGCCGTAAGGATAGGGTCAAGCATCTCCAACCCTCTTTCGGGTTGGGGTTCCACAAGGAGGATATGCTGATCTTTTGCCCTTCGGTAGGCCTCCATAAGCAGGAGGTGGTCTAAGAGCAGTTGTTGGTCTGAGAGGGTTTCAGGATCTATTGTCCATACCTTTTCCTTAGCATTAAAGACAATCTCTATACCAAAGGCACTTTCTATATCATCAAAGTCTCTCCTTATGGTTCTATCACTGAAGTTTATTCCCTCTTCCTTCAATTTTTCACTGATTTTTTGTGCTGACAGCCCCTTTTTATTAGCTGTAAGCAAACTTACTATACGTACTAAACGTTCTATTTGGATTGTTTTTGCCATGATTTTTAAGGGTTAGTGGTTAGTGATTCTAATAGGTGTTCCCATATACGTTTGTCTATCTCTGCAAAGCCTTCGCCTACGCCATAGTTACCAACTTCCTTTTCTAAGCTGTCCATATCAAAGACAAGAGTATCAGCCACTTCTTCCTTTAAGGAAGCCGCCATTGCTAAGGCTTGTTTTCTTCGTTCTTTTCCTTCAAAAGAGAAAGGTATCGTAACTGCTACTTTGACAGGAATCCCTAAGAACAAGGCTCTTCTCACAATCGTAAAAATACTCCCTGTACCTGTGGCTCCACCTAAAGTAGCAAAGATGAACAATTGCTCGACACCTTCAAGAGCTTTATCAATATTACTGATATCAGCGTTTGCAATGATTTCAGCTAATAAAGGAACAAAAGGATTGAACACAAAAGATTCGCCTAAGTATAAGGTTACGAGGCCTTTTCCTTGGGCATAGGTGATACCTTCAGGGTCGGTATCACAAGCTATACAGCGGATAGGCTGGGGGCTATTCTTTTGTACATAATCTAAGAAATTAGCCCCACCACCGCCTATACCTAAAATAAGCGTCTCTGCGGGGAGCTGTCCATTAAGAGTGTTTGTTTTTACCGTATTCATGGTTTTTAATTTTTGATTACGGTGCAAAGGTAATGCTCATGTTGGACAAGCTATGACCGACTAAGAAAAAATTTTAGAGGGAAGAGGAGAAAATTATTCACTATTCGTTATTTATGGGCGAATTGTCTTTCGCCCCTACTTCTATATATCGTCCCCACTCGAAGCCTTCGTTTTCCTCACGCATGACGTAACCGAGTTGGTTGGTAGTCAGAACCGTATTGCCAATTCTGAAATCGGGTTGGTTGAAGTGGTGATGGCCATAAATCCAATAGTCAATGGCACTCTTTTCAATAAAATCGGTGAGGTCAAGGACAAAGGCATCGTTCAGTACGCTGCCCAAGTACATTTGTGGGTAGTACTTTAGGGTAGGAACATAGTGGGTAGCCACTACAATATGGTCTATCTCTCCTGCTTTCTTGGCTTGGGTAGCCTTTTTGACGGCTGTTTTGAGAAACTTAACCGCTGTTTTGTTGAAAGCGTTGAAGTCTGCCACTTGTAGGGAGTCTATTTCCTCTCCTTTTTCGGGGTTTTGCACGGTGATATAGTGGAAGTCACTCATACCATACTTAATCTTGGCAGCATTCTTCCTCCCGATATGGCTCCACATTGTACAGAGAATCAGTTGGGTACGGCCGATACGCTCGGTATAGTTGTCTACCAAAAAGAGATTGGGGATTTCCTTCATTGGTTGTTCATAGCGGGTAGCGGCATAGTTGTGTGTAAAGATATAGTACTCATGGTTGCCAGGAATCCAGAACACTTTTTTGTAGCCCTTGCATAGGTCGGCTATCTCGCTCTTAAAGAGTACACGAGAGAGCTGTACAAAGGGACACAAATCGCCTGCGATGATTAGGATATCACCCACGCGCTCTATAGCGTTGTTGTCAATCCAGTTGAGATTGTCCTCAAACTCAAGGTGTAAGTCGGAAAAGTATTGTATTTTCATCAAATAATGGTTAATGTTCAATGATTAATGTTGTGGAGCAACCGTTGAAAGCATTCTAATCTTCTAAGATGCAATAAATTGCGTCTTAATGAATTAGATTACAAGGATATCTCTACTATTGTTGAGCTTTAATGGCTTTTAATAAGGATAGGAGGTCGTCAATAACCTCTTGCTCTACATTTTCTGAATAAACATAAAGATTCTTTCGTCCTACCCAATGTTCTGTACTTTCTGCATTAGGAAAATGTTTTAGATAAAAATCTTTAGCATTTAAGTTTAAAAAATCTTTTTGATTTGAAGAACGGAAAGCAATATAAGGGATTTTATCTTGTAAATCAATACGGAAGTCTAACTCATCCCCATTAAGTCCTTTTGTTATAAATTTGTAATATTCACCTTTCGGTAACTTGGTAAAATCAAAGCCCTGTTCTTTGAGTGCTGATAGAACATTTTGAATGTTTATTTTATTATCAAGGTTAATAGGTGTGATATCTTTTCCCTCTAAAATTTCCCCCAAACGTTTGTTGATTATGTTCCTGTTTAGGTAACTACTAAGCCTTGAAGGATGGCAAACACAATATACTTTCCTATTAGAAATAAGGCCTTCAATGATTAGTTTATTTCTTCCATGTAGAAGAGTGTTTTTATTGGAAACTAATTTATCGCTTGCAGTTACACCTAAAACAATAATTTGTTTTGGATTAACAATCTCTACAAACTTTTTGGTAAGTGAAACGCAAGTATCTTCTATTTCTTTAAATTTAGGAAGTGCTTTTAAATCTTTTTCATCTTTTGTTGCAAAGAAAATATAGTTTATAAAGCAATAGTTGCCTTTTTCTATTATATTTTTTATATGTCCAATACCTTTTAACCCTTGATAAACATTCCATTTTTCATACTCCCATTTGCAAGGATTTCCCTTTAATAGACATTCAACTGTCATTTTCTCATCTTTAAATTCCCAATCTGAGGATTTTTTTTGATTAGAATAAGTCCCTTTACCTTCTTCTATATTGACATCACCTCTTGGATTCAGCCCAATAATCAGGAGTTCAGGATTCATTTTAGCTTCTGACTGTAGGGGATAGTAAGCTAAGTTAATTTCTTCAGCTATGGGGGTGATTTTCTCTATCACTTCGGCTGCCCATTGCTGTAATTCTGGGGTAAATGTGTTCATGTTTTATATGAAATTAAGGTACAAATATACTATTTCTAACTCAACCCTCAAAATTTTTAAAGTTTTCCAACAAGCGTTCTATATTCTCCTTGCCTACGGGGTTTTGGCTATGTACTTTATAATTAGGTAGAGGGAGCTGATGTATTAGGCAGTACTCCACTATGTATTTAGCACAATCATAGCCCGATAGGTCTTCTCCTAAGTCATGGTCAAAGGAAATAAAATCAGGTAGTCCCTTTCTCTCAAGATAGTCCACAAACTCCTCATAACTATATACACGGTCAAAACCTATTGGGGTAGGGCGAAGGTCATCTAAATACAATGGCATAATTTTAATTGTTAATTGTCAATGGTTAATTCTTTCTTCCACGCTGCAAAGATAGACTCACTGCTGGACAAACTGTGACCTTTTGCAATATTTTTTAAAAAAATCTCCCCACTCCTAAAAGTAGGGAGATTATAACAGTCTATCCTAAAATCTCTTTTCGCAAGAAATCTAGATATTTTGTTAGATTTTCAACTACTTTTTGAGTATTCACAAAACCTCTTTCATTAGCTAACCAGTTTTCTTTATCAACAATGGCAACTGTCATATATTTACCATTACCAAACCTATCTGGTTTTCTGATTTCATCTAATCCTAAAGCGGTTGCTTTCTCAATTATTAGATCGTAAAGTTCATTACGAGTGGTTGCTCTATCAAAATTATCAGGCAGGTCAATATCATCAGGATCTGTTGATAACTTAAAACACAATTTCCCCTCTTCAAGTTGAATATACACAGGATAATCTCCCCAATAATCCCAATTAAGAATAGCATTCCAAAAACCTCCATTTGGATTGTTTACATAATGCCATTTTATATTGATTTTAGTTTCGATAAGCTTGAAAAAACCTTGCCAATCATAGCCATTCCATTTGTCTAAAGGTTTATGCTCAAAGGCTGTACTTAACTTTTCTAAGTTAGTCATACGTTCGTAAAAATCAATAAAGATATTGTTTTTAACATCTTTATGATTATTAAGTAAAGTTATGAAGTCTGTCCTATCAAAGATAGCATATCCTTTCCCCTTTATAGCATTGAAAATACTTAGACTTTCATTTCCTGTCTTAAGGTAAATACAAATAGGAGTTTCATATCTATTCTCAGAACACCATTTTTCTGCTATTTCTTTATAGCGTTCTAACTGATTAGAGTGTTCAGAGGTCACTGTTTTATCTTCAATAATAATGAGATATTTATTATTGACTTCTGCCCATACATCAATGTTTTCCCACTGACGCCCTGCCTCAACTGTAAGTATAGGCTCATTAAAATTTGGAATTTGTTTTTTTATGAGCATAGAGACGAATTCTTTTGCACATAGGTTTAATTCCTTATCGTATTGCTGATTATCATTATCAGCAAAAGCCAATAACCAAGTGATAAAAGCATCTTGGCTAAGTTCTTTAGTGGCAATGTCAAAAATGTTTGGTTTCATGTGTTTTCGCATTTAATTGTTAATATATTTTTAAAAATCTGAATTGTATTTTTTACTTCTCTTACATACGCATAAATACGCTTACCGCCTCATTGGTTGATAGATGGACTTTCGATGTTATTCTTTCATGGAGTTCACCATTTTCATATAAACTCAATTCCCAAGTATACCCTCGCCATTCGTATTCGCAACCCCATACCATTTCGCCCTCTGCATTCTCTCTTCCTGATTTAAATGTTAGCCAGTCACTTGAGTCTTCCTGATTAGAACCTTCATAGCTCAATATATAGCCATTGTCTATATTCCCCTCCTATATAATACTCGTATTGAATAACATAGCCCTTTTCGTCGTAACAGAAAGTTTCTAAATCACCATTAAGCCATTTTATTAGTAGAGGCTTCAATTTTGTTGCAGCTGGTGGGACAAATTCCCAACAATTCGTCCCCTAAGTTAATTAAATTTGCCATACCATTAAAAGATTGATTTGATTTATCTTGTAAAAATGTATCAAACGCAGGCTCCCTCCTACTTTGTCCGGAGCCCAACCAAAGGCTAACACAAAAGCAAAAAGGAATACCTGCGCTTATAAGGCAGGCATTTCGTCCTTTGCTTTCCTTGTGCTATTGAAATGTTTGGTCGTATTCCGGAGCGGGAAAATCAAAGCGAAACGCTATATCATGATATTTCTATGGTATGTTTATCTCAAATATTTAAGTGTTTTAAAATTTGCGACAAATATACAAAATTTTTATGACATGTATTTCCTTTTTGCCTATAAAAATCTATGGATTTATAAACTTCTTCCTTCCACGATGCAAAGATAGCCGCCTAACTGGACAAACCGTGTCAGGGTAATTGTTAATTATCAGCCGTCAATTGTTAATTATTAGTGGTTAGCCCTCATAACAATTAACAATTAACCATTAAGTATTAACCATTGATAATCAAGGTGTTGAAAAAAAGAGATTAAAAATCAATTGTTTTACTTTTTTTCCTTGTAAATATTATTTATATTTGCAGAGTGTTAGAACCATAATCAATGAAAGAAGAAATAACAATGGATCCGAATTATTTATTTGAAATTAGCTGGGAAGTATGCAATAAGATTGGTGGCATACATACCGTATTGGCAACACGTGCTGCACTGCTCAGAGACAAGTTTGCAGACAAGTATATCACCGTAGGCCCTGACCTATGGCAACACAAGGAAAATCCTGAGTTCGTACAAGATGACGCGCTTTTCCCTTCATGGCTCGCTCGTACAAAGGAGGAAGGCCTACGCGTAAGAACAGGGTATTGGAATATAAAAGGAAAACCCATTGCTATTTTGGTGGATTTTTCCCATTATATCAGTGAGAAAAACGAAATTCTTACCTATTATTGGAATACCCAACAGCTGGATTCGCTCAATGCCTCTTGGGACTTCACCGAGTCTGCCCTCTTTGGCTATGCCGTAGGAAAGGTCTTGGAGAGCTTTATCCGTTTCCAAGTAGGGGTACGCGAACGTGCCATTGCCCATTTCCATGAGTGGATGAGTGGTACAGCCTTACTCTATCTCAAGCAGGAAGTTCCACAGGTGGGTACCGTATTCACTACTCATGCGACCGTCTTGGGTCGTAGCATAGCTGGCAATGGCTGGGCACTGTACAACTATTTGGAGGAGTACAAGCCTACCGAATTGGCCTACCGCTTCTCCGTACAGCATAAGCACTTCCTAGAAGCTAAGGCAGCCTGTCAGGCCGATGTATTTACTACTGTAAGCGATATTACTGCTCGCGAGGCCGCACACTTCTTAGGCCGTATCCCTGAGGTGGTTACTCCTAATGGCTTTGACGAAGGTCATATAAGCGATCGTACTAGCTTCCTTGAAAAACACAAAAGAGCTGCCGCTAAGCTCCAAGAAGTAGCCCAAAAGGTTACAGGAACTACCTTTGAAAAGAAACCTTTCTTTGTGGCTATTAGCGGACGCAATGAGTTCAGAAACAAGGGAATAGATGTCTTTATCGATGCCCTTCAAGAAATCAATAAAGATGCTACCTTTGACCGAGAAGTGGTTGCTTTCATTCTTATTCCTTCGGCTTATGAAGGAACTAACACCGTTGGGCAGACTTATACGACACATTTGGTAACTGATGAATATCACAATACTATCATATCCAAACTAAAAGAAGCTCAACTCTTTAACCAACTGCAAGATAAGGTAAAAGTGGTGTATTGTCCGAGCTATCTTTTGGGGAATGATGGGGTGTTTGACCTCTCCTACTATGACCTTTTGACAGGGATAGACCTTACTGTATTCCCGTCCTACTATGAGCCATGGGGCTATACACCTTTTGAGAGTTTATGCTTTGGGGTGCCTACCATTACCACTACCTTAGCAGGCTTTGGCTCTTGGGCTTTGGCGCATTTCCCCAACGAAAACTTGGCCTTGAAGGTGCTCCGTCGCGATGACAGCAACTACCAAGAAGTGGTGGTAGGAGTGGTAAGCCAAATAGAAAAAATTGCCCGCCTCTCCCCTACTGCTTACGAAGCGCTATGGGAAGATGCCCAACAGATAGGAAAGGCCGCCCTTTGGGATAAGTTTTTTGTCTATTACCAAAAAGCCTACGAACTCACCCTCAATAAGTTACAACCACGATTGGCCAACCTACCTATAGCTGATACCGATGTGGAAGTATGGGAACAATCCAAGGTAGTCAATACGCCTTTCTGGCGCAGTGTGATCGTACACCGTGCTACTCCTGAGAAATTCAAAGCCCTTGAGGAATTGGCTAAAAACCTTTGGTGGTGCTGGAACGAAGAAGCTGAACAACTTTTCAAGAGCATAGATCCTGAAGAGTGGCGTCGAGTACATAAGAACCCTATTTTGCTACTTGACTCCATTTCGCTCAGTAAGTTCAAGGCCTTGGAGAACGATGCTGCCTTCATGGCACGTTTGGATAAGGTATACAAAGACTTCTTGACTTACATGGAAAAGAAGAAAGAGATGACCAATCCTTCCATCGCTTACTTTAGCATGGAATTTGGTTTGCACTCTTCCCTAAAGATCTACTCTGGAGGTTTGGGTATCTTGGCCGGGGACTACCTCAAGGAAGCCAGCGACAAGGCGACCAAGATCACAGGGGTGGGCTTGCTTTACCGTTATGGTTATTTCACTCAGAAGATTTCCGCCTTTGGTAATCAAGAGTCCGAATATGAAGCACAGGACTTCACCAAGATTCCTGTTTCCCCAGTGCTTGACAAGGATGGCAAATGGCTAAAAATCTCCTTGGCCTTGCCTGGTCGTACGCTCTATGCACGTGTATGGCGTGTGGATGTAGGGCGTATTGAGCTTTACCTCTTGGATACTGACTATGAGGACAATAACGAAGAAGACCGCACCATCACTCACCACTTATACGGAGGTAACTGGGAGAACCGACTCAAGCAAGAAATGCTTTTGGGCTTGGGTGGTATCAAGGTGCTCCGCAGCTTAGGTGTTTCCTATGATATATACCACTGCAACGAAGGACACGCCGCCTTAATTGGTTTGGAACGTTTGAATAAGTTTATCAACGAACATCACCTTTCTTTCTCCGAAGCGGTAGAAGTGGTTCGTGCCTCTTCCCTCTTTACAACGCACACCCCAGTACCTGCGGGGCATGATGCCTTTGAGGAAACTATGCTACGGGCTTTCATAGGCGACTATGCCGAAAAACTCCATGTGGATTGGCAACAGATTCTTTCCCTTGGTAAGATCAATGTGAATGATCCTCATGAGAAATTCTCCATGAGCTTCTTGGCTGCAAACCTCTCTCAGGAAGTCAATGGGGTGAGTATGCTCCATGGCGAGGTAAGCCGTGATATCTTCAAAGATATGTGGAAAGGCTACCTACCAGAGGAACTCCATATCAGCTATGTAACCAATGGAGTACACCGTCCTACCTGGACTTCGCCTCTATGGAAAGAAGTGGAAGAAAAGTACTTCAAGAAGGAGGCTGGTGCCTATACAGAAGCATCGTTCGAAGGCATTTACGATGTCCCTGATGAGAAAGTAGCCCAAATCAAGCAAGAACTCCGCTCTAAGCTCATACGCCGTATCAAGCACAACCTAACCGATAGTCAAAATGTCAACTATTTCACTCCTCGTGAGATTGTGGAAGTATTTGATACCCTTCGTGATGATGTACTTACCATAGGTTTTGCCCGTCGTTTCGCTACTTATAAGCGTGCTCACCTGCTCTTTACCAATCTAGACAGACTTGATGCGATTATCAATAACCCAGAACGCCCTGTACAGTTTATCTTTGCTGGAAAGGCACACCCTGCCGACAAGGCTGGGCAAGACCTCATCAAGCATATAGTGGAAATATCCAAGCAGCCACGCTTCTTAGGAAAGATCATCTTCCTCTCTAACTATGACATGGACTTGGCTCGTACCCTGATTCAAGGGGTGGATGTATGGATGAACACGCCTACACGTCCGCTCGAAGCCTCTGGTACTAGTGGAGAAAAGGCCGCTATGAACGGGGTGATGCACTTTAGCGTACTCGATGGCTGGTGGGTAGAAGGTTACCGCGAAGATGCCGGCTGGATGCTTCCTCAAAAACGTACCTATGAAAACCAAAAGTACCAAGACGAACTCGATGCTGAGCTAATCTACAACATCATAGAAGACCAAATCGCTCCTGCTTTCTATAACAAGGACAAGGAGGGCAAAGGTATCTCCATAGAATGGTGTAACTTTATCAAGAATACCATAGGTAAGGTAGCTCCTAAATTTACGACCTATCGTATGCTTACTGATTATGAAAACCAATACTACTATCCACAGCAAAAACGCTCTAAACTCCTTAGAGCCAACAACTTCGAGAAAGCTATTGCTCTTTCTCAGTGGAAGAAGAAGGTTAGCCAAGAGTGGGCACATATACGAGTGGAGAAAGTGGTTGCTCCTAAGCGAGACACCGAACTGATCTCCTTGGGTAAGAAGTATGAGGCCACTGTAGACCTCTACCTAAGCGAACTTACTCCTGAAGATATAGGCTTAGAACTAGTGGTTACTCGTAAGGAAGAAGGTACGCTAAAGGTAGACCAACTCATTCAGGCGGAACTTATTTCCTTCTCTGGCCGTGTAGCTACCTATAAGCTCTCCACTGCCACTGAGGGTGCAGGCCTCTTTATGATTGCTTTGCGACTCTATCCTAAGCATGAACTCTTGCCTCACCGCCAGGATTTCCCATTGGTGAAATGGCTCTAAATAGTGACGAGTGACTAATGATTAGTGACAAGTAACGAGTGACTAATGATTAGTGACTAATATCTTGAAACTAAAAATTCAAAACTAAAAACTAAGCACTAAAAAGGCTGTCCTTCGGGGCAGCCTTTTTAAAGTTATCAACAAAATGAAAAGTTATAACCAACTTTGTCGGAGATAGGATAAAAAGTTGTATTTTAGCTCCCTGAAAAAATGCACTTTATACAGCGGGTAACCTCTTGATTATAAGAGTGTTCGCTGTAACCAATTACTTAAAATAACAATGTACTCAAATAAAGATGAACGCCGGGAGGTGATTTCTCGTTATGAGACCCTGCTTAGCGAACATAAGGTAGGTTTTTTTGATAGCTATCAGTATGAGGATATTATCCTTTACTATTTTGAAAATGCCAAATATGCCAAGGCCAAACAGGCCATAGACACAGCCCTTAGCCAATTCCCCTTTGTAGCTGCTCTTAGGCTCTTGCAGGCCGAGATGCTGATCTATGAGGATAACCTTCAGCAGGCAGGTGATATCTTGGACGAAATTCTCCACCAGGAGCCTTACAATGCCGAGATATATGTGCAGCGCGCCCACTTATATTCTAAAAAAAATAACCATACCAAGGCCATAGAACTACTCCAGTATGCCCTTTCCTTCAGTGATGACCCTTCGGATATTGATTCTCAGATTGCCATGGAGTATATGTATATGGAGTCGTATGCCTTGGCCAAGAAATATTTCAAACGCTGCCTAACTCGCGATCCTGAGGATTATTTTTCCCTACAACAACTCCTACACTGTTTTGATTTCTTAGGCGAAAACGAGCAGGCTATACAGTTCCTTACTGCCTTCCTTGACAACAATCCTTATTGCGAAGTGGCCTGGCATAGCTTAGGTAGGCAATATATGGTTCAGAACAATTTTCAAGAGGCACTCAGGGCGTTTGATTTTGCCATTATCAGCGATGACACCTTCACAGGCGCCTATTTTGAAAAAGGAAAAGTATTAGAACGCCTCAAGGAATACAAGTTGGCCATAGAGAACTATAAGATTACCCTTTCTCTGGACGACCCCTCGTCTTTTGCCTACTTGCGCATTGGCAATTGCTATGAGAAGTTGGGCGATAGAGTGATGGCTGAGCAGTATTATTTCAAGGCCGTACACGAAGACCCACAGTCGAGTAAGGCTTGGCTAGCCTTGGTGGATTATTATGCTAGGGAGAATGATTATGAAAAAGCCGAAAAATATGTCAATCAAGTACTGCTCAACGAAGGAGACAATCCGACCTTTTTGCGCCGTTGTGCTGAGATATACGCCCATGTAGGCCGCTTGGAAGAAGCCAAACAGATATTCAACCAAGCCATGGATCTGGGGCGTTATTCTTACGACCGTCATACAGACGAGTGATTAACACAAAACACTAAATAAGAACATATATGGAACATTTCCAAAGCTGGAGCGACCTTGTAAATCCAGAGTTTTACATTAAGTTAGGTGGATATTGGTTGGTATTATTCATCATCTTTGCCGAGACAGGGCTTTTCATAGGCTTTTTCCTCCCTGGGGATAGTCTCCTATTTATTTCTGGTATCTATGCTGTACCTATGGTAAGGGATACCTTTGGTATTACAGGTAGTGATTTCTTGGATACGACCATCATAGCCTCCTCTATCGCCCTGGCGGCTATCATAGGTAATATGGTCAGTTATTGGTTTGGTAAGCGTAGCGGACATGCGCTTTACGAACGTAAAGATTCGTTCTTCTTCAAGCGCAAATACCTACTCAAGGCCGATGTTTTCTATAAACAGCATGGTGCCGTTGCGGTCATCGCTGCTCGTTTTCTCCCTATTGTACGTACTTTTGCCCCTATCGTAGCGGGGATTGTAGGGATGCGTCGAGGCCAGTTCATGGTATACAATATTATAGGAGCTATAGCATGGTCTTTTACCCTTGTTTTTATGGGACACTACCTAGATAAGCTCTTTATAGACCAATTTGGCATAGATCTCAAAAAGCACTTAGAGCTAATCGTCCTCTTCATTGTACTGATTACCACTGCACCTGTACTCATTAAACTAATTAAAAAGTAAAAGGTAAAAATCCGAATCAATAGTTAAAATATTATTTACTTAAGTTTCGCAAGCTCTGTAATCAACTGATTCTCAAAACATCCCCCCTACCCCCCCTCAAGGGGGGAGTTAGTAAGT
>NZ_ALNN01000034.1:0-75661 GCF_000293175.1 Capnocytophaga sp. CM59 | reverse complement strand
TTTTTGGCTTAATGGACAAAAATGTTGCTCGAAAGTTCTTCAATCCCTTATTTTATCTACCTTTGCAGCTATTTGAAAAGATGAATAAAAAATTTGCTTTTACTGTGGCAGCAAAATAACTAAGAAAAATGGCACTAAAGAGGGTGTTCAACGATACAAGTGTTATGCCTGTGGAAAGACTTTTTTAGCCAAGAGGCAATTGAATATAGATGAAGATTTACTTTGGGAAGAGTATGTCAAAGGTAAACAGACTTATGCTCAATTAGCTGAAAAATATAGGTGTTCTATAAGAACAATCCAAAGAAAGTTAGATAATTATTCTGTCAAGAAACAGCTTAAAACAGCCCGAAAGGTGATCGTTCTGATGGATACAACTTATTGGGGAAGAGAGTTTGGCGTTATGCTTTTTAAAGATGCAATAACTAAAGAGAACCTTCTAAAGTACTATGTGAAAAATGAAACGAATGCTTTGTATATAAAAGGAATTCAAGAACTTATAAGCAAAGGTTTTGAAGTTATAGCAATTGTTTGCGATGGAAGAAAAGGACTATTACAGTCTTTTAATGATATTCCTGTTCAAATGTGTCAATTCCATCAAAAGGCAATTATTGTCAGATATTTAACCAAGAATCCTAAACTCCCTGCTGCGCAAGAACTAATAAAAGTAGTGAATTTATTGACTAATACAGACAAAGAATCATTTGAAGGAATTTTGGGATTATGGCATGAAAAATGGGGAGATTTTCTCAAAGAGAGAAGTATTAATCCATTGACAGGCAGAACACATTATACACATAAAAAGCTAAGAAGCGCCTATAGAAGTTTGAAAAACAACTTATCATGGCTCTTTACTTGGTATAATAAAATAGAACTAAATATTCCCAATACAACGAATGCAATAGATGGTCATTTTGCGGACTTAAAGAATAAACTAAGGAATCATAATGGTTTGTCTTTGGAAAGGAAAAAGAAATTTATTGATGGGTTTTTAAAGGCATAGGGCTGCCAAAATATTAAAAAAATAGGGAGCCTTATTACAAGCTCCCTCATATTAACATTTTGTATAGCATCTGTATTATCCCTGATAGGTTGCTCCCCAGCAGAGCCTATTTCCGTTTATACAGATAGGGCAAAGGTAAGGTAGTTTTTTGTATTATCCAAATACCTGTCTAAAAAAGAGCAACACTTTTGTCCATTAGAAGCTATATACCCAAAAAAAGCAACATTTTTGTCCATTATACCTGATTTTTTTATTTTTTAAATGAGACATATTGTTGTTTAAAGAAAAAATTGTATCTTTGGGTTATTAATCTAACTATTTATTAGAGATATGAGACTTAGGAATCTATTCTTATGGGTATTCCTCCTCACCTCTACGCTTACCTTCGCACAACAGACCGTTACAGGGAGCGTAAAGGATAGTGCAGGAAAACCAGTGGCAGGTGCTACCGTACTTGTGGTAGGTACTAGCCGCAATGCAACCACAAACACTGAGGGTATGTATGCCATTGAGGCACAAGGGGAAGAAACCCTACAATTCACCGCTCAGGGTTACCAAAATGTAGAGAGGAAAGTAGGCCTCGAAACAACCATTGATGTAGTGCTCGCACTCCTTACCGAAGATGCTAAAAAGGTAGGTGCCCTTGGGGTAGAGCGTGATGCCAATGCCACAGGTTATACCGACACTACACTGGAAGGAGGAGAAGACCTCAAAGGAAAAACCGCAGGACTTACCGCTGCTTCCGCAGGAGGTATGCAAGGCTCCAAAATGGAACTCCGTGGTAAGGGTAGTGTTACAGGAAGTAGCCAACCGCTCATCGTTATTGATGGGGTACCTATGGTGGATTTAGGAAGTAAATATGGAGATGTTTCTTCCGAAATCAACAAGGACGATATAGAGTCTGTAACCGTCCTTACTGGTGGAGCTGCTACGGCTCTCTACGGAAGCCGTGGAGGTAATGGGGTGATCCTCTATACCACTAAATCCGGAAAAGGAGGAAAAACCAATATAGACATCAACTCTTCTGTAAGTTTTGACAATGCCTACATTGCTCCAAAATTGCAGAACGAATATGGTGGAGGTTCCAGCTTGGACTTTGTCAAACAGAATATCAATGGTACTATTTATAACCTTCCCCAATACGATGTTGACGAAAGCTGGGGGCCTAAGTATGATGGTACTCCTTACCTACCTTGGTATGCTTTTGATCAAAAATATCTCTCCGAACACTATCTAAAACCTGTACCTTGGCAAGCTCCTAAGCATGACGTAGATCAGTTCTTCCGTACAGGGGTCACTACTAATAACTCTCTTTCTATCACACGATCTGTATCAGGAACCAACTTGCGTTTCTCCTTGGGGAACACTTCAACCTCAGGAATCGTACCTACCACTAAGCTTGAACGTAGCAACTTGGCCTTTAGCTTTACTTCTGATTTATCAAGCAAACTCAAAGCAGAAGGTGGTCTAAACTATTCTATCACTACACGTGACAATCCAAACTATACCTATGCCGATGCCAATGATAATGGTGGTTTCTCTACCGTAATCTATGGATATACACACCGCCAATTGGATATGAGAAATCTAGAGCGCTTCTATAAGGCTCCTGATGGCTCCCAACGCACTTGGAATAGAATTAGTTGGGAAGATCCTAAGCCTAACTTCGCTGACAACCTCTATTGGATGCTCAACGAAATTACTCAAAACGACAAGCGTCATCGCTTTTTCGGAAATATTGGGCTTACCTACAACTTCACCGATAACCTTTTCTTGGTAGGAAAGATGTATGGTGATATCTACTCCCTTATGACTGAATCAAGAACAGCTGTAGGCTCTCACGATACTTCTCAATACCAAAGATATATGTATGAGAATGCTGCTTTCAACTACGAAACACGCCTACACTATAATCCAAATCTTGGAGAAAACTTTTCCTTAACAGGATTTATAGGTCTTTCACGCGCCCAAAACAAATATGCTTATGCGGGAGCTGCTACTCAAGGAGGACTTATCGTGCCTGACTTCTATTCTGTTGACAATAGTAAGGAAAGACCAAGAGGATATACTTACTCCTCATGGACACGTACCAATAGTGTATATGGTATGGCTTCTTTCGGCTACAAAGGCACTGCTTTCGTAGAAGTTACAGGGCGCAATGACTGGTTCTCTACCGTATCAGTACCTATCTTCTACCCTTCAGTAACTTTCTCTTATGTATTTACCAATTCTTTCAAGAACTTACCTTCTTGGTTTAGCTATGGTAAGCTCAGAGCAGGCTGGGCACAAGTAGGAAACGATGCTTCTGCCTATGTCCTTAAGACCTATCCAGATGTTTATCAGTCTTTTAGAGGATCTCAATACTATTTAGTTCCTACCGAGAAGAAAAATCCAGATCTCCGTCCTGAAATTAAGGAAACCAAAGAGGCGGGTATTGACCTTCAGTTCTTTAACAGTCGCCTTTCTTTAGGCTTCTCTTACTATGACATTCTCTCCAAAGACCTTATCCTCTCCATGCCTGTGGATGCCTCCAACGGATATACTTACAAGAAGGTAAACAGCGGGGAAATGTCCAATAAGGGATTTGAAGTTACCCTTTCTGCAACTCCTATACAAACCGACAAATTTGCTTGGTATCTAGATTGGAATATTTCAAGAAACAGAAACAAACTCATCAAGTTAGCCCCAGGTTTGAGCCGTTACAAAGTTACTTGGGACTACTATGCAAACGTAGAGTTATACGCCATAGAAGGCCGTCCTTTCGGTGAAATGTATGGTGGTAATTATGTATATGATGATGCAGGAAACCGCTTGGTAGATGAGAATGGATTCTATCTTCGTTCAAAAGACAAAGAAGTTTTGGGCAACATCAACCCAGAATTTACCACAGGTCTTACCAACACCTTTACCTATGGAAACTTCAGTCTCTCCTTTACCTTTGACTACCAACATGGAGGAAGCTACTATGCAGGAGCTTACGCCTTGGGTATGTATGCAGGTAGTATACGAGAAACTGTGGCCAATGGTATGAGAGAGCGTGATGCCAATGGGCCTAATGGACAAAAAGGGGTGGTACTCGACGGAGTTGTTGCACGTGTAGAAAGTGACGGCACTATCGTATCTACAGGAGTAAAGAATACCAAAGCGATTAGCCCTAAGGAATATGGTAGTACTTTCTACAAAGGAATAGACGCGCAAGCTATATTCGATGCTACTTTCTTAAAACTTCGTAGTGTATCTCTCTCTTATGAAGTTCCACTACCTGAAACCAAACATATCAAAGGCTTGAACTTTACCCTTTCAGGTTACAACCTCTGGACAGGCGCCTTGGCATGGGATGGTATGGATCCTGAAAGTGCTATCTATAACCAAGGTATGGGGAACTCTTCCTTGCCTACTACCAGAAGTTTTGCCCTTAGTGTAGGATTAAAATTATAAACAAATTAAATTAGCCTAACAATGAAAAAAAATATAATAACTGCCATATTAGGTACAACTCTGCTACTAGGAAGTTGTACCAAGGATTTTGGGGAGATTAACAAGAATCCGAATGTGCCAGAAGATTATCTTACCTATGCCTTGTTCAATGGTAATAATCAAGCACTTATGTATAATCTCAGAGGATATGACAATATGGGGAAACAATCCCTTACCTGGATGCAATATGCCTCCCAACCTATCTATACCAAGGAAAGCCGCTATCTACTTGACCCTGACGGAGGAAGTACCATTTATTACCAGATGTATGGACGTGGTATAGGATACAAAGAGATTATCAACCTAAACACCAATCCTGAAACAAAAGATTTGGTTTCCGTCTATGGAAAGAACAACAACCAAATAGCAGCAGCCCGTATTATGCTCGCTTATGTCTTTAGCCTTGGAGTACAAGCTTTTGGGGATATACCTTATTATTCCTACGGAGATCAGGACAATCCTAAGTTCCAAGCCTTACAGACAGATAAGTATGTAACCCCTGTATTTGCCCCACAAAAGGATGTCTATTTAGACATTCTCAAGGAATTAGAAGCGGCTACTGCACAAATAGAAAACGATACCTATGTATTCTCTTCAGGAGATGTGATTTTTGGCACCCCTACCAACTTGAAAAAGTTTGCTAACTCCTTACGTTTGCGTATTGCCAATCACCTCAAAGGAGCTACAGATGCTGTCTTGGGTGCTCCTTTAGCTGAAAAAGTAAGAACTATTATCACTTACTATAAACAAGGACATGACGATGAACTCTTAGATGCTAACTTCAAGAGTGCAGAACTGATCTCTGAGAATAATTACACCTATCCTGCCCCTATGTATTACGATTATTTTGTAGGAAACCGTGTAGACTACCTGCCATCATCCAACTTTATAAAACTCCTTTCAGGAACAAATAAGAAGGCTAATACTAGAGGCCTCAATTTTGGAGTGGATCCTCGTATGGAAAAATACTTTGCCCCCAAAGGAACCGACAAATGGACTATAAATAGTGGATATACGATTGATGAATCTGCTGATATTGATACCCTTGCCTATGTAGGTATGCCTTATGGTATGCAAGAAGGTAGCGAAGCTGCCAACCAATACAAAGCTGGAGAAGAAGTTTCTCTTTTCTCCCAAGAGGTACTAAAAGCTACGGCTCCTATTGTCCTAATGGATTACTCAGAAGTATACTTTATTCTCTCTGAAATTAGGGATTGGGATAATGATATGTATAAGAAAGCGGTAGAGGCCTCTTTCGACAGATGGGGTGTAAGCTCAACAAGAAAAGCAGGTTACACTATTGCTGACATAAGTAGCCTTACAGAAGAAGCTAAAAAGGAACGTGTACTCACCCAAAAGTATATTTCCCTATATATGAACCCCGATGAGGCATGGGCTGAATATCGTCGCACAGGCTATCCTAAGACTTTGATAAATGTAGGGGAACGTGTAAGAGCCAATCTCCCTGCTTCCAATCCTTCTTACTATGTCTTTTTAAAGGACCCTTCAGCAACCGATGTAACAGGTATTCCCGAAAGGATTAACTATCCTAATACCTATAAGGGGCTTAACCTAAATTATATAGAAGCCCTTAAGAACATGGAGGCTTCAGGAGATAGCCGAGGAAAACGACTCATATTTGCTACTCGCCCTTAATACATAAAATTCTTACCCAACACAAGAGGCCGTCCTTTTAGATGGCCTCTTGTCTATACTAATCAATTCATTAACTCATTGGTAAATTTGCATCATGGAACTCATCACTAAAATAACTATTCCTCCAGTGGCTGAAGCTAATCAACTTTCCTATACAACCCCTGTGGTGAGTATGGGTTCGTGTTTTGCAGCGCATCTACAAGAGAAGTTTGACTATTACAAATTACCATCTTTTGCACATCCCTTCGGTACACTCTTTCATCCCTTGGCAATTGAGCGCAGCCTAGAGCGAACATGCCTTGGACAACCCTTTACTAAGGCCGATTTCTTTCTACAGGACGACCTATGGCTGTCCTTTGACTTGCATTCCCAATGGGCTAATACCTCACTCCCCTCTCTCTTAGACCAACTCAATCAGCAGATTGCCTCCCTACAAAAGGCGCTTGCTAAGACTTCTTTTTTGGTAGTAACCTTAGGAACGGCTTGGGTGTATGAACACTTACCCTCAGGGAATATAGTGGCCAATTGTCACAAACAGCCCCAAACGCTCTTTAAGAAACAGTTACTCTCTTTGCCTGTGATAAAGACTTCTTTAGAGCACATTGTACAGTTGGTTCGGGAGCAACAGCCAAATATCAAGGTTATTTTTACCGTATCCCCAGTACGACATCTCAAAGACGGAGCACAAGAGAATCTGCTTAGTAAGTCCTTACTTATCTGTGCAATCCATGAGCTTTTGGGGACAAGCTCCCCCAAGAAGGCGGAAGATCTCTTTTACTTCCCCTCTTATGAGATCCTGATGGACGAGCTTCGGGATTATCGCTTCTACAAAGAGGATATGCTACACCCCACAGAACAAGCAGTACAGTATGTATGGGAACGCTTCACTGAGGCATTCTTTACCCCCTCCGCTCAGTCTCTTATGCAGGAAGTGGCAGCTATCCAGCGGGCTTTGGCGCATCGTCCTTTTAACCCCGAGGGGGAAAAACACCAAAAGTTTCTCACAAGCCTTCAAGAGAAAATAAAAATGGTAGAGGCGAAGATTCGTAACCAATGACATATAACAAGTGACAAATTGTGCTAACTGATATATTGGCACATTTTTTGTGGTCATATCAATTTAAGGAATATATTATCATATCAAAATCATGGAAACTCTTACTATCAAACCTCCTAAAGGAATTAGCTTAGAAGATGCTAGAATTGCCCTTGAAAGACTCAATTTTCAAATTGTTGAAGAACAAATCTCTTTTTTTATCCCTGAAGACTACAAAAAAGAACTACACAGACGTAATGAGGAGCTAGAAACTCATCCCGAAACAGGTATTTCTTTGGAAGAAGCACGAAAAATAGTTTATAAAAAATATGGAAGAGTATAATGTTATTCTATCTTCTTTAGCTAATCAAGAGTGGATAAATGTAATTGATTGGTATAATAGCAAAAAAGAAGGATTAGGCTTTGAAGTTTTTGATGAGATTGATGAATATTTAGTAAAACTAAAATCTACTCCTCTTATACACCGTAGGATTGATGGAGAAATAAGAATATCTTTGACTCCAAGATTTCATTTTGCAATATTCTATATTATTGTTGGAAATACTATACGTGTAATAGGAATTCGAAATCAAAGAGAAAATTATTCTGACGTTTTTAACCGATTATAACCCATGAAAAAACTATTATTAGGCTTAGTGATAGGCATTATTGCTGTGTTTGTACTACAATATTTCTTTAAAAAGGAAAAAGACGAAAGTGTACTTACCGAAAATAGTGCTCTCATTGCTCAAGAAATCAAAAATGTAGGCAAATTGGTAGTTACCGAAGGCTATTTCTCGGAGGTCATGACCTACCAAGATGCTAAAAAATACTTCAACAACTGGGTATCTTTTGACAAAAAAGCACTCGTTGTGGTCAATGCTGAGGCTACAATCGCCTATGACCTACACCAGCTCCGTTATGAGATAGATGAGGCCAACAAGGTAGTACGCCTTTTGTATATTCCCGAGGCAGAACTCAAGATATATCCTAAGGTGCAATACTACAACTTAGAGGAAAGTTCCTTTAACCCCTTTACTGCCGAAGACCATAACAAGATTCAAAAGCGTGTTACCGACCTTATTACCAAAAAGATAGACCAATCTTCCTTTCGAAGCAATGCTCAAAATCGCCTCCTTACAGAACTCTCCAAACTGCTAATTCTCACCCACTCCATGGGATGGAGACTCGAATATACAGATACTCCTATAGAAACGGAAAGCGATTTATTACTACCACTTAAAAAATAATTCGCAAATTTGCGTTATGTTCTAATTATTTTTTCTACCTTTGCACTTTATTCTATAAAATCTTTTTACGATGTCTTTAGAACCAAAAAAAGCAAATGGTATCGCCCTTCTGCCTCTGATCATCTTTGTAGCGATCTTCTTATGGAGCGGTGTGCAGTATGGTAGTTTCTATGAGTTTCCTGCACCTATTGCAGTGTTGATAGGGATTGTGGCAGCTTTCTTTATCTTTCATCGCAATGGTATCAATGAGAATGTCAATGGCTTTATCCGAGGTTGTGGCAATCCGAGTATCTTGATGATGTGCCTGATTGCCTTGTTCTCAGGAGCCTTCAGTGTGGTTACCAAGAGCATAGGTGCTACCGATACCTTTGTAGAAATCACCAAGAACTACCTTTCATTGCAATACTTATATGCTGGGGTCTTTGTCATTGCCTCTTTTCTCTCTTTTGCCTCTGGTACTTCGGTGGGGGCAGTGGTGAGTTTGGCTCCTATTGCGGCGGGTTTTGTGAGCTTGCCCAATGTGAATGTGGAGCTTATTGCAGGTTCGCTCTTAGGGGGGGCTATGTTTGGCGACAATCTCTCTTTTATCTCCGATACGACCATTGCCGCTACCCAATCACAGGGCTGTGAGATGAAGGATAAGTTTCGTATGAATGGGAAAATAGCCTTGCCTGCTTCTGTACTTACGGTATTGACGCTCATTATTATAGGTGTTTCTATTCACCCCAGCGGGCATTCGCTCAGTCAGGGAGATGCTCCTATCCAATGGGTGAACTTACTCCCCTATATCACTGTGATCGTCTTGGCCATCGCAGGGCTTAATGTATATGTTACTTTCCTTATTGGCACCCTTATTTCGGGGCTTTTAGGCTTTTGGTATGGTAGTTTTGACCTCTTAGGCTATTGTAAAACCGTCTTTGATGGTTTTGCCTCTATGAACGATATCTTCTTAGTATTCCTTTTTACGGGTGGTTTGGCTTATCTGATAGAAAGAGAGGGAGGTATTTCGTTCCTAACCCAAAAGATAGGAAAGTTTATCAACAACAAAGGGCGTGCTTTCTTCGGCATTGGTTTCTTAGTTGCCCTAATTGATGCGGCTGTAGCCAACAACACCGTAGCGATTGTCATCAGCGCCCCTGTAGCAAAGAAAATCAGTGAGGAATATAAGATTTCTCCTATACAAACAGCCTCTATCTTGGATATTTCTTCTTGTGTTGTACAAGGAATCATCCCCTATGGGGCACAGGTACTCCTTCTTATCAAGCTCTTAGGCACCGATGTCAATTATAGTAGCATGATTGCTCAGAGCTTTTATATCTGGCTACTGCTCCTCTGTATGATCGTCTTCTTTCTTAAGGGCGCGAAAAGTAAAGAATAATCTAAAAATACATATATCATGAAATGGTTTATCTTATTATTTTTCATCTCTTTAGAGGCTTTCTCACAAGAAAAAAATTATGATAGTCTGCAAGTGAGTATAGACCCAGAAGTGCAGGGTACTTTACTCTCTCCTAATGGAGAGAATCAGCCTCCTTTGGCGATATTGATAGCAGGTTCGGGACCTACTGACCGCGATGGGAATCAAGCTCAATTCAAGAATAATTCTCTAAAATATCTTGCAGAAGGATTGGCTCAGAAGGGTATTGCAACTTTTCGTTATGACAAACGTGTTATTGCACAAATAAATAAAGCTACTGTACAGGAAGAGAAAATGACCTTTGAAGATGAGGTGAATGATGCGCTTTTAGTTGTAAATCATTTTAAAGATAAGTATAAGAAAATCATCCTTATAGGACACTCGGAAGGTGCACTGGTAGGGCTTCTTGTTGCTCAAAAGGTAGTAGTCTCTAAGTTTGTTTCTATCTCAGGAGCAGGCAATAGCAGCGCTACACTGATAGAAGAACAGATAGGTAAAAATGCTCCACAACTCAAGGAGGAAAGTCAGAAAATCATCAGCCAGTTAAGAAAAGGGGAACTCGTGGATAATATTTCTCCCTATCTGGCGCCTGTCTTTAGAAAAAGTGTCCAACCTTATTTGATTTCTTGGTTCAAATATGAACCTGCCAAAGAAATCGCTAAACTACAAATACCTATCCTCATCGTTCAGGGTACCAATGATTTGCAAGTGGAAGACAAGGAGGCACAACTACTCAAAGAAGCTCAGCCTAAGGCACAACTTCTTCTTATAGAAGGTATGAACCATGTACTAAAAAAAGTAAAGACATTGGAAGAAAACCAGCTATCTTATCTAAATCCTGACCTACCTATCTCTGGAGAATTGGTAGAAGGCATAGCAAGTTTTATAAAGTGAAAAGCTCAAAACTGATACTGTTTTTCTATTTTTCGCTCTGGGGACAGACAAAAAGTATATAAGCAAAGCAAAAAGAACCACTCTAAAGGCTTCATCAGCAGATAAGTAATATTAGATGCTGCGGGAGTCTTTATTTTTTGGGAGAGGTTATACCCATACTTATCATAATTGGTACGTAGGAAATGGTGCAGCTTAGGGGAGAAATCAGCGATAAGCTCTTCAAAAGCATTGGCAATCTGTAGCTGACGATTCACAATAATAGGCCTGCCCCCTCGCTTGCCCCAACGCAATGGCTTGACCAGACTCGGAGAGCCACAAGCGGCCACTGTACAGAGGTAGTGCCCCCTATGATCTAAATAAGGAGGGTGATCATGTTGGGAAAACTTCCATTCAGTTGTCTCAGTAAAGCCTTTGACTACCGCATCATAGTCTTGGCCAAAAATCATCAGCAAGAGGGTCAAAAGTACAAAGATAGGAAAGACCAAGAGAACCGACCAAGTAAGCACCGTAAATCGGGAAGAAAGGAGCAGATTGAGCTTATTGAGCCAGTGGTTTTTAAAGGTTTTGACAGAGAGTTCTTCCCTGACGGCCATAAGGGTACGACCTATAACCAATATGGCTATCAGGCTACTGAATATAGGAAACGAGGCCAATTCTTCTTCGCGGTGATTCTCCCCTAAGAGCTGGCTGGCAATCGCTATATTGATAGCAATCCCTATATAGAGAAAGCATAAGCAAAGTACCAAAGGCAGTGGGGGCAACTTAGCTCTACGTGTCCAAAGCGTCCAAAGTGCTAAATGATACAAAAGAAAAAAGGTTAGAAAAGTAAGCCTATACTGTCCCGAAATAAAGGTATAGTTATCATCTATAGGGTCTATAGCTTCGGTATATTCAGCAGAGAAAAGCGAACCAAAAAACAAGAAAAACAAAAGCCATAACACATATAATAGTGCTATAGGATACTGCCAAAAAGGAACATTTCGCTTATACAAATAAACACCTGTATAGAAAATTATAGCTAACGATGCTATAAGAATAACGAAAATGAATACAAAGCCCAACATAAGTCTTCAGAATTTAAGAAAAATCGCCTTGAAAACTTCTATTTACTATTAAATAAAGATTTTTCAAGGCGAAAAAATAACAATTAAATAAACAAATATAATGAAAAAACTTTATTTTACAAGTTTCATTTCATCTACTAAATAACCTGCACCGGCATACTTGTCTATCACAAAGAGTACATAGCGCATATCTACCATGATATTACGACAAATCTTAGGATCATAGTGAATATCACTCATAGTGCCTTCCCATACACGGTCAAAGTTTAACCCAATAAGGTTTCCATGAGCATCAATAGCGGGACTACCTGAATTACCTCCTGTCGTGTGGCAAGTGGAAAGGAAACAAAGCGGCATCTTTCCGTCCTTTGTTCCATAACGTCCGTAATCTTTTTTAGCATACAGTTCGCGAAGCCGTGCAGGCACATCAAACTCATAATCCCCTGGTACATACTTCTCCATTACCCCATCCAAAGTGGTAGTCGCACTGTAGGTAACCCCATCGGCAGGGACATAGCCTGCTACTTTTCCATAAGTAACTCTTAGGGTACTATTAGCATCAGGGAAAATCCTATCAGAAGGCTTGGACAACTCCAAAATAGCTTTCATATAAGTGCGTTGGAGTGCCTGAATCTGAGTGTCCAAACGCTGATATGCGGGATATACTTGGCTGTCATTCATCTGAGCAAGCTCCATGACAAACTGTACTGCCAAATCATTCTTTAAGGCCTGCTTATATGCATCGGCAGGAAGGGCGAGTACCTTGGCGATCCCTTCATAAGAGGTTACAAAGGAGTCACTATAGAGCTTTTCCGTAAGCTGTTTTGCATCAAAGTTTTGCAAACTACCAACAAGCAATTGCTTAGGCATGTTTGCCGCATAGAAAGCAATCACTTTTTCAAATACAGCTTTATCTACCTGCTTGTCATTGTCCTTAAAAACAGACTGGAAGGTCTTGAGCAAGTTTTCTTTCCTACTCTCAAAGGACTGTTCGCCCTTGCTTTCCAGCACTTGCTGGAGTTGTAGTAAGCGGAAGGCATTGGAAAGCAGATCTACATTGCGGAACATCAACTCACTATAGAGGTTATAGGCCAAGTTATAGGGTTCTATCTCCTTGTAAAGGGCGGCAAACTGAGGGAGCAACTGGCCATACTGAGCTTGTTTGTTTGCCTTTTGCAACATTTGGGTAAATTTCTCCTCTTGTTGCCTTTTGAGAGCTACAGCATCAGACTTCTTTAGTCCTTTAGTCTCCCCTATCCATTTTTTCCAATAGTTGGCCACGCGGGCGAACTTGGCTGCGTATTTAATCTTAATTACCTGATCCTTACGCATATATTCGTCTTGTACCTTCAGGGCTACATCACGAATGCCTATTCTGGCAGGGTTGATCACATTTTGGATCTGCTCCACTGCTACCGCTGGCAAATACTCTTGGGTGGTACCAGGATAGCCGAAGACCATCACGAAATCACCCTCCTTCACACCCTTGAGAGAAACAGGGAAAAAGTGCTTAGGTCTATAGGGTACATTGTCTAAAGAGTACTCCGCAGGGTGATTGTTCTTATCGGCATAGACACGGAAGAGGGAAAAATCCCCTGTATGGCGTGGCCACACCCAGTTATCAGTATCTGAACCAAACTTACCAATAGAAGAAGGTGGTGCCCCTACCAAGCGAACATCCTTGAAAGTCTCTGTGATAAAGAGAATATATTGATTCCCATAATAGAAAGCCTTTACACTCCCCTCTTGCCAAGCCTCTTTGGGGGCATCCTTAATTACCTGAGCGATATTCTGTTCTATACGCTGGGCTTTCTCTGTTTCATTGAGTTGTTCTGTTCCCTTGAGTACTTGCTGGGTTACATCTTCTATACGAACGATAAAGGTTACTTTAAGGTCCTTGTTAGGCAGCTCCTCAGAGAGGTTCTTTGCCCAAAAACCATGTTCCAAATAGTCGTTTTGGAGGGTAGAATGTGCCTGAATCTGCCCATACCCACAGTGGTGATTGGTCAGCAGTAGGCCACGATCGGAGATGATCTCCGAAGAGCACCCTCCATTGAAGTGAGGTGCCGCATCCTTAAGACTTGACTTATTCACGCTATAGATGTCTGTGACCGACATCTTCATGCCCAAGGTCTTCATCTCCTTGGCATTCATTCCTTCCAAAAGCGAAGGAATCCACATCCCCCCCTGCTGTGCGTGAAGTACAATCACACTGAAAAACAGGGCTACTTTTAAAAATCTCTTCATATAAAAAATGATTAATGTTCTATGTGGGTGGCGCTTCTCTATATGGGCGATACCTCCATGTAAGGGCGAATTGCCATTCGCCCCTACTATGCTTTTACAATCTTATACAACTTATCCGAAGGACGGGTACGGAAATCGGTAAAGAAGGTGCAGGAATCACCCTTTTTAGCATTATCGGCTAACACATCATTCACATACATATCCTCCAAGACCAGCTCTTGTACGCCTGTGGTAGGGCCAGTGATAAGGAGTTTGTCTCCTCGCTTGATATCGAAGGCCTCTATCTTAAACTCGGAAATACTTGTCTTCGGGAAAAAGTGCATAGCCTTACCTATATATACCTTTTTCTGAGTGGCTTGGGATCCTGGTGCTCCGCTCCATTCGCCTAATTTTTGGCCAAGGTAATAGCCCCCCCAGAAGCCTCGGTTATAGACAGTAGCCAAAGCCTCCATCCATACCGCTACTTTCTCTTTAGTATAAGTACTTGCATAATAGGCATCTATCGCTTCTCTATAGGTGCGAATCACAGTAGCTACATATTCAGGTGCACGTCCGCGACCTTCTATCTTGAGCACCTTAGCCCCTGTATCTATTACTTGGTCAAGGAAGTCCAAAGTGCAGAGGTCTTTGGGGGACATCATATATTCGTTGTCCAACTCTATCTCAAAGCCACTCTCTTGGTCTATAACGGTGTATTTCTTACGACAGTTCTGCTTACATGCCCCCCTATTAGCCGAGGAGTTATGCGAGTGCAGGCTTAGGTAGCACTTACCTGAGACCGCCATACAGAGTGCCCCGTGGCCAAAGATCTCTATCTCAACCAAGTTGCCCGATGGGCCTTTGACTTGGTCTCGCTCTACCTGTTCGCAGATTTTCTTAATCTGACGGAGAGAGAGTTCTCGGCTCATGACCATAGTATCGGCAAAAAGCGCATAGAACTTGACCGTTTCTATATTGGTAATATTGATCTGGGTGGAGATATGCACCTCCATTCCTATTTGTCGGGCATAGGCGATCACGGCCTGATCCATGGCAATCACCGCAGTAATGTCGGCCTGCTTTGCCTTATCCAACAAGGTTTTGATAATAGAAAGGTCATGATCATAGATGATCGTATTGAGCGTCAGATAAGTGCGTACATTCTTTTGCTTACAACGATGGGAGATTTCCTGTAAGTCGTCCAAAGTAAAGTTGATACTGGAGCGTGCTCTCATATTGAGCTGCTCCACTCCAAAATATACTGAATCAGCCCCATTGTCCAAGGCTGCTTGTAAAGATTCAAAGCTCCCCGCAGGAGCCATCAGTTCTATCTTTCCTGATGAAGTCATTAATTAATTGTTAATTATCAATTGTTAATTGTTAATGATATTTGTCATTTGTCATTTGTCATTATAAAAGTCCATAATAGTATTTCTATGTAAGAGGCTATCCTTGGAACTTTCTATTTGTTGTTCTAACTCCTCTGGAGTGGCTTTAGGATTTTTGTAACCTAAGTAGCGCTTCATCAGCTCTCGGTAGAGGAGTTGGGCAACCTTTTTGGTTCCTCGCGCATTAAAGTGAGTATAGTCTTTTCCTGCCAAAGGAGGGTTAGCCTTTACCCATTTGAGCATGGAGCCTTCCCCTCCCATTAGCTCATAGAGATTGATAAAACCTGCTTGAGTATCTGCCGCATAGGCCTGTTGTGCTAAGGAAAGCGGCACCACTGCTGTATCTGTTTTCATCTCGGTGCCATACTTAGAGGACTTATCGGCTGTGGAGATAATCAGAAAAGAGGCTTTGGGAAAGCAGGTACGCAACTGTTCCACTACCTTGGCCATTCCCTTCTGATACCAACTGTAATCTAAAGAACCATAGTTGAGCACATTAGCCCCAAAGTGTAGTACAATAAGGTCATAAGTACCTAAGGCTGTATCAAAGTCCCGCATCAGTGCCGTGTTAAACAACGAAAGAGGCAAACCCGAATTCCCTCTACTGGAGAAGTTATCCACATGTACCCCACTGAAATCCGCAGAGTTGACCCCATAGATAGGAATAGAATCCGCCTTAAAGAAATTGATACGTACCCCCTTTACATTACCCTCGGCTAGAGTAATCGTATTGAGCAATTTATCTGTTGTCAGCGGCTTTACCACACGTGTTGTGTCCCCTGGGTAACGTATTTCCACATAAGCATCATGATTAGCTGACTTTCCATAAAACAAGGTAGGGGTATATAGTTGAGAGATATGTGCTTGCTGAGAAGCATAGTATTCGACCCAGGCGGGAGATCCCTTGACAAAGAAGACTTGCCCTGCAACCCCAAAAGGACGGGTAGGGTGCTTTACATTCACATAAGATTCTCGTTTCCAGTTACCTGAATAGGTATGTCGCACACTCCCTCTGGAGGCAGCCGACTCTGAAGTAATAGGCAAGAAGCCGATCCCATTCCCTCCGAAATTCATTTGGAAAAGCGCTCGTAAGTCCTGTACGATAAAGTCTCCATCGGTCATAGAGTCCCCAAAATAGCCAATACGTATATGTCCCTTCCCAGTACGTTCTAAGTGTTGTAGTTTCTCAAAGAAAGGGGTGAGTTGATCCGCTACTTGTGGAGAAAGTGTATCTACCTTCTTGGCAATAAGACTATCCTGAGGTTTATTGTCCAAAACCTCGTCTATATCCTTACCCGCAAGTGCCTCCAGCATCAGGCTATCCACAACTATATGAGTAGAGGAAGTCCCTTCTGGGAAAATACGTGTAGGCAAATACGGCTTTAACCCTACAAATATAAGGGTCGCCAAGGCTAAAATATAAAAAGATTGCTTGAAATAAGACGAATTCACAGGGAATAAAGACTATAAAAAACCAAGGAGCAAAAATACGAAATTAATGATTAATGATTAATGATTAATGTGTTAATTTTTTCCTTGATAATTTCGCATCACTCCAGAGGCAAAAGGTGTCCATACACAAGCACGTATGCCACTGGTTTTGAGCATCTTATTCGTCCAAGTATTGCAGGTGAAAAACAGCTGATAGTGCCCCTTGGCCTCATAAAAGGCATCGGTATCACCATAGACCGCATCGGTAGGCACCAGCACGCCCCTACCCTCTTGTAACACAAAGGTTTGTGCAATATGGGTCACCAACTGCCTATACTGGGCGGCACTAAGCGAGAGCGATACTGATTGCTCATCGGTAGGAATTTCATTATAAAAAGTAGCATGCATCAGGGTACCCCCTTGCCCTGTAACCGCCTGAAAGGCAGTAGTCAGTTTCAGGTCTGCCCAAGTGGGTGTTTCCAAGTAGAATTTCCTGCAACCCCAGCCTAAAGCGATATAGCGACTTTGGCCTTTGCCTCGTGTATCTTGCTCACTGACAATTGTTTGCCAATCAAAGAAAGCATTCTTTACAGGCATCACAATATCGGTATGTGCTCCATTGGACAGCAGCCAAATGGTCTCTTCCCCATGCGAGACTTCTTCCGTATTGACGGCAATACGAGAGAGTACCGCTGCTGAAAGCAAATAAAGCAACAGAAAGGCAACAAAACCTGCTATGCTATAACCGAGGTATTTTAAAGTTTTGAGAAATATTTTCATCAAGCGAATTGTAATTGTTGTAATTCTTTACCAAATGCTTGTAGATGATTTTGTATTTTTTCTACAGTTTTAGTGCTTGGTTTGCGATATCCTTGTACATATTGGCTCAATTGCGCTTGATTAACACCTGTAAGTCGTTCAAGACCTGCAAAACTAAGTATATGAGAATAATGCTGTAAGAACGATGGCAGGTCGTATAGAAACTCAAAAGTAGCCTCCTGAAACTCTTTTCCTTCTTCTTCATACAAGGTTTTCATATCTGCATAAGAAAGTTTAAAATCTTCTATAGCCTCCTCTACCGTATCTCCCTCTCCTATAATTCCATAGTTAAGTGTATCATCTTCCAAATCTATATATACACTATAGGTGCCATCTGCTGTTTTTTCAATAAATGCTTTTACTTTGTTCATAATATTTGTTTTTATTTTTTTATTCCAGCGGCTTTCAAAATACTACTAAGAGTTCCTGTAGCCACTTCTTTACTTTTATGATTACTTAATCTGAATTTTTTATTTGTAATAGGACTATACCATACAGGATGCCCATTAGCCTGTTTGTCTGTATCATAACAACCAGCTTCCCGTAGTATTTTTTCCAACTCTGAATACTTCATAAAATTCTCCTTTATGCCCACAAAGATAATGCTGTTATTTTAAATAGCAAAATATTTTTTTTTACCCCTTACAGATTTCCATTTCTTCTTCAAGCCACTGAGAGAAAGGCATAAGCTCTGTATCCTCTTCCCATTCCTCAGGAGGAACATCAGAATAAAAAATACCAAACTGATCTTCTTCGCCCAATACAAATCCTGCCTGATGACCTACATTGGGATAGCAGACTAAAAGGATATGAGGGAATAAATAGACACCTGTCCCCTCGAAGACCTCTTTAGCATAGCTCTCCCATTGATCAGGTGCATAGAACTGGTCGGAAAAACCTCTTTCGTCCTCAAAAAGAGTGCAAGCCCCCAAGGTAAGGAGGAAAGTTTTGAAGTCCTCAGGTAGGCGAACGTTATATTGTTGTTCAAAGAGCATAAGTTGTTCAGGAGTAACCTCACTTTGTCGAGAAAAACAATAGGTTTCATTGCCAAAATGAATGGGTTTGCCCCCACTTTGTTTTATAAGGTCTTGTAATAAGGAAAGAGTTTTATTAAAAGTACTCATAATCTTCTATTTTTTTGCAAAGATACTATTTTTTTTGAAATGAAGTATTTGGGTCAATGTTTTTGGGCATAAATTTTTTGAAAAACTTGGAGATAAAATCTAATAGGAACATTCTATTTCAAGTTACATCAAGAAAATAAACATCTGGTTGCACTCCTTTATTAAATTTTCTACACTTAAAAAAGGGAATAATCCAATGATTTATTGTATCTTTGCCCAAAGTTCCTGAATTTTGGTGTTCTTTTTTTCAAACACAAATTTACTAATTTTCGGGAACTTTTACTTTATTATAGGAAAAAGTTTAAACAGCTTCGCTATTAAAAATGATTGTATAGAACTTTTTAAAACAATATAGCTATGAGCAGACTAATATTTTGTGTTTTCTTACTTTGTTCCAAAATGCTATTCTCTCAAATAGAGACTAAAGAAGCATTTTTAAACCAAATTTATAAGGACTTTATTCCTGAAAATTATCAATTTTTTTATTTAGAAGAACCCTTTATACCTAAAACTCCATCTTCTGATTTTCTTCTTGGAGAACTCACCCTTTCTCAAATAGATGATTATAAAAAAATAATACATGCTATAGAAAAGAGAAAAAAAGATTCCATAATTCCTTCGTGGAATTTCCAAATGTTAGAAAAAAGAGCAAGAAAATGCTCTCAAGATAGTTTATTACCTTTTTCTTCTACTATTAATCATTTTATTCATACTAGAAAAAAAATGAGAGATGAGGAACGATTTAAATCTCCTGGCACCTATATTGTAACTGTAAAATGGTATTGGAGTAAAAAACGAAGAGATAGAGAAGAAGGTAGGGTTTATAATAAATGCTATGAGCTTTTTTATAAGCCAGAAAAACAAGAGTGCTATAGTTTTTCAGAACCTATTTTCTTTGAAGATAATAAAGTGTATTTAGTTTTTCATTCTTTCTTTTATAGTGTTGGGTATGTTTACATAAAAGAAAATAATATTTGGAGGAGAGGGTATGAAGTTTATAGAAAAATATCTTAATAATCTAATGGTATTGAGTCACTACACTTCGTCAAAGTTCCAAAACTTTGACAAAGTCTATAAACCTGATAATCAGTTTTTTATAAAGATAAGCAATCTATTAACAATATAGCTATGAGCAGACTAATATTTTGTGTTTTCTTACTTTGTTCCAAAATGCTATTCTCTCAAATAGAGACTAAAGAAACATTTTTAAACCAAGTATATAAAAACTTTATTCCTGAAGATTATCGATATTTTTATGTCGAAACTCCTTATATACCTGATTTTTTCGATAAACGTTTTTAACCATTTTTGAGGAATTTAGAGATAAACCCCTTATAGGAGCATTCCAATTTAAGTTACATCAAGAAAATAAACATCTGGTTACACTCCTTTATTAAATTTTCTACACTTAAAAAGGGAATAATCCAATGATTTATTGTATCTTTGCCCAAAGTTACTGAATTCTCACAAACACAAAATTACTAACTTTCGAAAAGTTTAAACAACCTCATAACGTCCTTTATAGAGTTCTTTGGCTATCTGTGTGTATTTTGTTATGAAATCAGTCTTATGAGCTGTATAAGCATCCCTATCATGTTCATAAGGTTTCCACAAGGAAATCTTAAGTGTCTCATATTGTCTTGCCACTAACAAATGCTCCTGCAAATAGTCCCGAAAATACAACTCATCATTATCTCCCCAATAGCGCAAATGTAGGTGAAATACCTTATCCGAAAACCCTTGCAAAGTATATCCTTTGTTAAAAGAGAGTCTTGTAGGAGACTCATTCATACAAAGATAACCTGCCTGAAGAAGTATCTCTTTTATCTGTAGAAGTGAAGCAGTGTGTTCCACTTCTACAAGTATATCTATAATTGGTTTTGCCCATATTTCACCAATGGCAGTGCTACCTATATGACTTATCCTAAACACTTTATCAGAAGGTAATCTTTGCAAAAGAAATGTTTTTTCTTCCTCAAACCATGCTTTCCAATGTGGGTTATAAGGTGAAAGAATGATGGGAAATAGTTGCCATAGTTCTGCAAGCGACATTCTTAACAACGGATTGGTCTGTTCATCATTAATCATTAGTCATTAGTCGTTAGTCATTAGTCGTTAGTCATTATTTAGTGTGCTTCTAACCAATTGTTTCCTGTTCCTATCTCCACGATAAGAGGAACGGAAAGCTTGTAAGCCTGCTGCATTTCCTCCCTGATAAGTGGGGTTACCACTTCTAATTCGGGTTTAGGTACATCAAAAAGCAATTCGTCATGTACTTGTAGGAGCATGCGGGTAGCCAATTTTTCCTTTTCAAGGCGCTGAGCTATACGCACCATGGCTATTTTGATAATATCGGCAGCACTTCCTTGTATAGGAGCATTTACCGCATTGCGTTCGGCAGCACCTCTGACTACCTGATTGCGCGAATACACATCGGGCAAGTAGCGACGACGCCCTAAGATGGTCTCTACATAACCATGCTCACGAGCAAAAGCTATCTGTTTTTCTATATATCCCTTGAGCTTGGGGTAGGTTTGGTAATAGGTATCAATAAGCTCCTTGCTTTGGCTACGAGTAAGAGAGGTTTGTTGGCTCAGTCCAATGGCCGATACCCCATAGATAATCCCAAAGTTGACCGTTTTGGCATGGCTACGCTGCTCCTTGGTGACCTCTTCTATGGGCACTGCGAAAACCTTCGCCGCCGTGGAGCGATGGATATCCTGTCCCTGAAGGAACGCCTCTATCATGTGGTCTTCCTCACTCAGGGCAGCGATGATACGCAATTCTATCTGAGAATAGTCGGCCGAGAGCAGGGTATAGTCCTCATTGCGAGGAACGAAAGCCTTGCGAATCTGGCTACCTCGCGGGGTACGAATAGGGATATTCTGCAAATTGGGTTGGTTACTGCTGAGCCTACCTGTGGCTGTTACCGCCTGCATAAAGGTCGTATGTACCCGCCCTGTACGCGGATTCACCTCACGAGGGAGGGCTTCTATATAAGTGCTTTGGAGCTTCTGCAAGGCTCTAAATTCCAATACATTGGCTACAATAGGGTGCTCAGAGGCCAACTGAGAGAGTACCTCCTCGGAGGTCGCATATTGTCCTGTCTTGGTCTTCTTAGGCTTGGAGAGCAATTTCAGTTTTTCAAAGAGTATATCCCCCAACTGTTTAGGTGAAGAGAGGTTAAAGGATTCCTCTGCTTGGTCAAAGATGGTTGTCTGTAGCGCTATCAGATCGGTATTGATTTCTTTGGAGAGTTCCCCTAAGAAATGGGTATCTAAGCGAATCCCCTCATACTCCATTTGTGCCAACACTTTCACCAAGGGTGCTTCTACCTCGGTAAAGAGCTTGACCATCTGGTCTTTTTCCAATAGTGGAAGGAAGGCATGCTTGAGCTGGAGGGTAACATCGGTATCCTCTACCGCGTACTCTTTTTGCAATTCAGCGGGTACGGCACGCATGGTCAGCTGTCCCTTCCCTTTTTTGCCAATGAGGGTATCTATGGCAATAGGGGTATATCCCAGATAAGCCTCCGAGAGCAAATCCATGTTATGACGCATATCTGGATTGAGCAGATAGTGGGCAATCATGGTATCAAAGAGCTGCCCACGAACTTCAATTCCGTAATTGGTCAATACTTTCAGGTCATACTTAAGGTTTTGACCTATCTTGAGAATCGTTGTGGATTCAAAAAAGGGTTTCAGCACCGAAAGCCATTGCCCTGCCAAGTCAAAATCTTCTGGAAAGAGGATATAATAGCCCTTATGCACCTCCCATGAAAGCGCTAAACCAACAATTTTCGCTTCCAACTCGTTTAAAGAGGTCGTTTCTGTATCAAAACATACCTCTTTTTGTACCAAAAGCTCAGGTAGCAAAGCTTCTACCTCCGCCTGAGTGGTGAGTAGTTGGTATTGGTGCGGTACTTCCTTAATCGTTTTGAGCTTTTGAGTGGGTACTGCCTCGGCAAACATGGGCTGGGTAACCACAGGCGAGGAAAGTCCCGCCAAAGAAAACAAATCAGGCTGGGCAGCAGGTGCCACTCCGAAAGCCTTTTGTAAGGTAGCGAGCATAGTACGGAACTCCAATTCTTCAAAGATAGGCTTGATCTTATCCATCTGAGGTGCAGAAAGTTCGAAATCCTTTTCGTCAAAGGTAACAGGCACATCCAAGAGAATACGTGCAAGGGTTTTAGAAAGCAACCCTTTTTCCTTATTCGCCTCTATATTCTCTCGGAGCTTACCCTTGAGCTTATCGGTATTGGCCAAGAGGTTTTCCAAAGAACCAAATTCCTTAAGGAGCTTTTGGGCTGTCTTCTCTCCTACCCCTGGTAGGCCAGGGATATTATCCACCGCATCACCCATCATCCCCAAGAGGTCTATCACCTGCTCAGGGTATTCTACTTGAAAATTCTCCTTGACTTCTTCTACCCCCCATATCTCTACCTCATTGCCTCCACGGGCAGGCTTATACATAAAAATATGAGGAGAGACCAGCTGGCTATAGTCCTTATCTGGAGTTACCATATACACGGTATAGCCCTGTTTTTCAGCCTGTTTGGAGAGTGTCCCTATAATATCATCCGCCTCATAACCTTCCTTTTCTATGATAGGAATCCGCATAGCTTCCAGAATCTGATGTATATAGGGAATGGCCAAGCGAATCGCCTCTGGCGTCTCTTCTCGGTTGGCCTTGTATTCGGGATAAATAGCTGTGCGCTGCTGACTCCCTCCCTTATCAAAGCATACCGCCAAGAGGTGAGGTTGCTCCTTGCGAATAACCTCCAATAGTGAGTTCATAAACCCCACTATGGCCGAGGTATTCATCCCCTTGGAGTTGATACGAGGGTTCTTGATAAAAGCATAATAGCCCCTGAATATCAAGGCATAAGCATCTAATAGAAATAATTTTTTCATCTCAGTATATTCTTTTTATAAAAAAACCTTTGGCAAAAAGGCTTCACCAAAGGTCTCTCTAACAAAAACACAAAATTCACAAACACAGATTAGAAGGAAGGCATCACAAAGGTATGAATCGTGAAATTGTCCTCAATGGCCTTATCTCCTAAGTTGGAGAAAAAGCTACCTGAACCATACTTGATGTCATACTGCGTACGGTTGATTACCACCGTGGAGGCAAAGCCCTCCGCAGCTGTCCTAAGTAGTTCCACGGTTACAGGATTGGTGATTCCCTTGATGGTAAGATCCCCTTCTGCCTTATAGCCTGCTTGGGTCTTGGTAACTGTCTTTAGCTTCAAGGTAGCAGTAGGAAATTTCTTAACCGCAAAAAAATCGTCGGACTTAAGGTGTTCTTCCAATTTTGCTTTTCCCTTAGCGTCCATATCCTCATCAGTAACAGTTAAGGTGTTCATATCCACCACAAAAGAGCCACCAACGAGTTCGTTGTTCTTATAGGTAAATTCCCCTGAACTAAAGGTAAGAGTACCCTTATGACCTGCTCCTACTACTTTTTTAGCCTCCCACTGGAGATTGCTAGCTTGCAGATGAAGCTTTTTGACTTGCCCCATAGCCACCGCAGCTACAAATAAGGCAATAATGCTTAGTATTTTCCTCATAAAAATTAGTATTTATCACTGGGCAAAGATAATAATAAAAATGGAATAAACAAGGTAAAAGTCAAAAAATTAATGTGCAGATGCCTACTCTTCAAACTCTACCTTAAAGTTCTCTGTTACATACTTTTGTATCTGTCCCTTATGCGCCTCATCGGAGTAGAGCAATACCGCCCTAAGTTCCTTATGAGCTTTAAGAAATGCCTTAGCTGGCTCAACCCCGCCCAAGGCCATAAGAGTGGTCGCATAGCCATCGGCCATCATAGCCGAAGGAGCTACAACTGTGGCACTCAATAGGTTACTAGGTTGTGGACGACCTGTCTTAGGATTGATAGTATGTACATATTTCTGCCCTGTCAGGGAATCCGTCCAGAGCTTGCGATAATTACCCGAAGTAGCCAACCCACAATCGGTCAGCTCCACCGTAGCGACGATCTCCCTATCTTCATCAGGCTTTTGCAAGGGATTGTCTATGCCTATCGTCCAAGACTTGCCCTTGAGGGTGTTTCGCCCATGAATAACTAGCTCGCCCCCTACCTCTACAATAAAGTTGGTGATCTGCTTGGAAAGGAAATAATCGGCAATCACATCGGAGGTATACCCCTGCGCTATCGCATTGAAGTTCAACTGTATATTAGGATTATCCTTTCTTATAAAAATACCTTTGGGGGTGTCATTGATATGTACCTTGTCCATACCCGTTAGGGCAAGCAAACTATCTATTTGCTTTTGGGTAGGAGGGGTATGGTTTTCCTTTTTGCCAAAGCCCCAAGCGTTGATCAGCTGTCCGATAGAGGGGTCAAAGGCTCCTTTACTCTGCCAATATATGTCAAAAGAAGCTGAAATAACTTTCTCAAAATGAGGATCTATAGGCAGGCGTTCGCCTTTGTTTATCTTACTAATCAAGGAGTTATCTATATAGGTAGACATGGATAGGTCTATCACCCGCAGTATAGAATCCACAGCCGTTTTCTCCACTGGTTGGTGAGCAATATAGGTAATCCCATAGGTAGTGCCTTGTGCCTCTCCCCTTATATAATAGACGTTTTCCTTGGATACTTGTTGACAAGCAACGGCGAGAACCGCTGCACATAAGATGTATAGGTATTTCATTTATTCAATCTTTAATAATCCTCTAAAATCAACTTGGTAGGACTTGCCCTGTTCCAATGGAGCCAAAGGGTTCTCTACATCATAGAGTCCTACCCCTGCCCAATAGGTGTCTGCCTTATGCTCCGCTGCCTTGCGGCGTACTTTTTCCATAAAGGCTGGGTCATACACATCGGGATCGTCCCCCTGCAAAATAGGGCGTACGATGATAAAACTCTTCTGTCCCTTGGGGTCTATACAGACAAATTGTGGGTTCTTCTTGCGATCACTATTGACCAACAGAAACTCCCAACCCAGCTCCTGCAAGGCCTCTCCTACGATATTCATCGCTAAATTATGTAATTCTTGTTCGGTTAGCGGCATTTCTTTATTGTTAATGGTTGTGGGCTGACTACTGACCTCTGACTACTGGCTACTGATCAAAGGGCAAATGTACGAAATTAATAGAGAATTACCACGAAAAACTGTTATTTTTTTGTACCTTTGTCTTCTCTAACAAACCGTCCTTTCATGCCACAAGACAGCTCCTTTACCTCCTTGCTATTTGCCTTGCAAGATGTCCCCTATGGTGATTTCACCCATAAGCTCATCCCTACCCTCTCCCGTGAGCGTATCATCGGGGTGCGCCTGCCTGCACTCCGCAAAGAGGCCAAGAACCTCGCTAAGCAACAGCCCGAAGCCGTCACGCTGTTTATCAACTCACTCCCCCACTACTACCATGAGGAAAACCTATTACATGGCTTTCTTATAGAACAAGTCAAAGCCTTTGACAAGGCCATCACCTATACCGAAGCCTTTCTACCCTATATAGACAATTGGGCGGTGTGTGATACCTTTTCCCCTAAGCTCTTCCAAAAGCATCCCAAAGAGACCTATACCCATATCCTCCAGTGGCTCAAAAGCCCACAGCCCTACACCATTCGCTATGGCATAGGGCTGCTGTTGTCCAATTATTTAGACGATTACTTTGAGAGCGAAATGCTCTCCCTTGTCGCCAATATCCAGTCGGACGAATATTATGTCAATATGATGATTGCTTGGTATTTGGCCACTGCCTTGGCCAAGCAGTACGAAGCGACCCTACCCCTTATCCAGAGCCAAACGCTCTCCCCCTTTGTACAAAACAAAACCATCCAAAAAGCCCGCGAAAGCAGGAGGATAAGTGAGGAGGTAAAGGAGATGTTGGTGAAGTGGAGGGTTTAGGGCGTATCCCTTAGCCCCATAAACACAATCTCTACACTTCCGTCTCTGAAGCAACTCCTTTTTTGTTTCCTAAAAATAAATTCTTAATAGAAATAAGGCATCTCTGTTTCTTGAATTTAAGCAACTATAAAAATAAGAACAAATTTATTGCTTATATTTATCTAAGAATACATGTGGAATAAAGTAAATATCCCCTTTAGATCTTGTGTAAGCAACGTAAAGTTTATTTCGGGTTGACGGATTTAATTGGTGCAATGTATTGTCATTGTATCCTTTCAAGGTAGTTTGGTTCAATACAATACAAACATCTTGGAACTTGTCAATACCTTTAGATTTTCCCCAATTCTCTGCATAGCACGAGTATTTATTAGCCTCTCTGTAAAACAATTTGATTTTTTCATTGTCGACAAACAAGGTATCTGCATCATCTTGATTATCTATTAAAATGATTTCTGTATTATCTTGCCGATGAGAAGAAATTTGGATGTGTAATTGTTGCGTGACAAGTTGACAGGTTGTAGGCGAACATCTATAACTGTTGGAAAGCGTAGTCTCGTCAATAGTAACTCCAATCGCAGACCATATTTTCTTGTATTTTTTGTAGTCATTATATAACCCTTTATTAACATTCCCATCGTTGCTGGTATCGAAAGTATGTTGGTAGAAATCTCCAACAAATAAACAATCAATAGTTGTAGGAGTAATGGCTTGTATCAAATTGAAATCATGCCCACCAAGGTCTTGAATTTCATCAACCATAAAGTAATCATAAAATTTCTCTATACGTTCTTTAATCAAATTCACACAACATTCCAAACACAACTTGGCAATCCTATTATGATATAAATACCACCCTTTGGTGAGGTAAAATAAAGGATTATTTCGCTTTATTTTTAATGTATTCTGGTTTGGCATATGCCACGTGATACCTTTTGCTCGAACTTTATCCTTGAGAAAAGGGCGATAACATACACGTATTAAGAATTGGAAATATGACATAAGTGTTATATTTTGAGGTACATAACCAAAAGTGTTGATTATACGTTGGCGGATATTTGCTAAATTATTATCCGTGTAGGTAACTATCAAGAAACGCCGTTCCAAGTTTAATTTATTTATTAAGTAAGTCGTTTTCCCAGATCCTGCGACTGCAAGTATTAAGCGTCTATCCATCTTATTGCATCTTGTATATATTGAGGAACAACAATTGTATCAGCTTTATTCTTCAGCAACAAATATGCTGCTTCTGCCTTATTCTTAAGCATATAATCCACGGTGGCTAATCTACGTCCAGGAGTTTGAAATTCGCTATCGCATATGGCTTGATTCTCTTGATAAATACACACTTCGAAAGTGTTCCTTGTGTTATCTGTATCTGAATAAATTTTAATATTTGGAAACTGATTTTGGGTGTAATCCGAGTAATTATTTGTTACATTAACAGCATAATCATGATCATTGTCGGTTATTACCGCTACTTTATTATTCAATAATTTTGCTACGTCCAAATATCTTTTGAAGCATTTCCCATCAACAGCAATAACTCCTATTCCACTTGAAGAAAGTTCTTTAGCAAGCGTTGTTTTATACAAAGCTTCCATTAAAATGAACTCCGCATCTCCTTCTACCAAGATAGATTTCGAAGATAAAACAAATTGTAGCATATTATTATCTGGAGCTTTTATGAAAAAATCAGCGGTATCATCAGGTAAAGCCCCCAAACTAACAACATTGGTAGATAAACTATTAAAAAGCAGACTTTTTTTCAGGTTTAATCTTGTAGCAATAAGGTCACAATGAGTAGATATAAAGAGTTGTCGATTTTGAGATCCTCTTATAAGTTCAATGAGTTGTAGCATCTTTGTATAGCTCAAATGATTTTCTGGTTCTTCAATCAATACTGCATCAATACTATTAACTGCCCTATTTATAGAAAGTTCTGTTTTTATAAAGCATTGAGTCCCAGTTCCCTTATTTTCTAATGGAATATCATTCTCTAAAAGTGTAATATCAGTTTCTATATTATCGTCAGCAGATTCCCTTATTGCAAAACTATAAGGTGGTATCAAAGCATTATATTGAGCCAATATTTGATTCTGAAATTGAACTTTATTATCCTTGTAAGCATATCTTGCATTTATACGTTGCTCATCAGTTAGCTGTGCATGATAAATATCATTCACATAGTCACGCATAGCACGAGGACTACCTATTGTAGAGTTGTCAACAAAAATACAACTTAGCTTCTTAGTATAAGCATTGAATGATTCACCAGCAAAAGTTTCAAATACAATTTTATAAAATTCCAAAGGAAAAGAAGCATTAGGGTTTTGTAGCAATTGTGCAATCTGCTCACTATATTCATCATTGGGAACACAAGACAATCTTATACCTGAACATAGGTTTCTTGCACTATTGTTCATCCCTTCTAATGAGGGATCTGGTTGATTAGGAAAGTACAGTTCCACATACATCTCTGGCATCTTGTTCAAATCTCGATCCCCGTTCATATATTCACGGATAGTCTCAATGTTGAAAAGTTTGTCGAGACCAATATTCTCAATACGTGTTCTACTTCCTCGAGCAACTATATCTATCGCTTGTAGAATTGTACTCTTTCCAGATTCATTATCACCAATAAAAATATTAATATCGGGATTAACATTAAAAACCAGATCTTTGAATCTCTTGAAATTGTGTAGCTTAATTTTCTCTATAGTAATCATTTCTTTATTGCTTAATAGGGTTTGGATTTACTGGGAAACTGTATCATACTATTTCATCAAATGTGTACTTATTAGTTACAGCCTCGATTTTTTTATGACTTTATCATATTCTTCTGATGAATGCATATTAAATGAAGGTGGATCAATTGGAAAATTTTTGATATTGTATGTCATCGTTGAAATGGTATGGTCATTGGGAACTGAACTTTCAAGAAGTCCATCTTTGTAGAAATGATGTCCAGCTCGAGGAAAAAGGTTTGGATTTAATGGTATCTCAGCAAATGGGTTATGAAATATCTGAATGCCATCTGCCCATGTCTCCCTGCACCCCTCATTCACTACCTTACCAATCACATTTGGTAAAATTGCATTTGGATTTGAATTATAGCAGATCTTTATTTGATATACCTTGTTGTTATTGTTCCCATAGCCGGCTTGTATTCCCATTCTGTTGAATTTTGGCAAAGTACCACAAGGAGAGAACAATATAGCACTCACATGTTTGAATTTGTTATCAAGAAAAAGTGGTTTTATGCTACTTTCCCTTTTCTGAAATGTGATACCAGATTCGTTTTCCAATGATATTGTACCGTCATGATGATGGATTGCTTTCTGTTCAATACCATATAAGATACTTACAATGCCTGGAAAAGACCAAGTCATAGACATATCTGCATGAAAATCGGCAATGGCATAGACCAATGGCTTGCCCTTTACATGTGGAAGCTCCCAATATGGTTGCTCTTTATATGTGTGGTTTAACTTTGAATATAGAGGAGAACCATACATTAATGGAATCTCATTCTCCATTTTCTTGAAAATTTCTTCAACTGTCGGAATATTTGCAGGTTCGTCTAATCCTTGTTTGCGATTGATATGAACTGCCTCTATTGCAATCTCATGCCCCATTTTCTCTATCAAAAAGTCTGGAGCTGTATAATCATAGTTGAAATAAAAGTTCTCTTCCCCAAAATAGCACCATAAATACAATTCCCAAATTCGTGCATCAAAACCATTTTTTGATTGGAATTGATCAACAAAATTACCATCTCTATCCTGATAATGAAAAGACAACTCTTCAATGACAGATTTAGCTGCAGTAAAGAATCCATCCTTATCCAATAGCATTGTAAAGTATGGATGTTGTTGTTCAGATTTTACGATTGGAGAGAAGAAGTCATTTGTCGGAAGCTCTTTCTTCAGAGCTTCATCATTCCGCACATATGTAATCATCATATCCTTTAGAGCATTTCTTGCATCCTCTATTGAATTAAGATCCAAATTCATAGAAACAAGACAATATTTGTTTCTTGAATCTCGGTCGAATAGCATAGCATGAAATGTTTGATCCTCTTTGTCTAAAGAAACAAAACCTATCAGAAAATCGTCTTCAGAAGAATAATATTCCAACTCCTTGTTTACAAGTTTAACAAATGGGTCTCTTGTAAAAAGGAGTAAAAGATTTGCTTTATTAGGATTTAATGGCTTCATATACTCTGTTGATACTTCAGTTCTACAAGCTTCATAAGAGCTTGATTAATAAAAACATAATTATTTACATTTGTGTCTCGTTAAATTTTGTAGTCTTTGTATAATCATTATTTATTTGACACAAACTTACAATTCATGCCTATCACAAGTAGAACTTGTAACTCTTTTATCAGAGAATAAAGTCTCTCAACAATAAAAAATAAATCTGTTATACAATCTTTCTAATCAATTTAAAATCAATTTCCTACAACATATTTTTATTCTTTTACATGATACACTAATTATTATTGAATAAAGAAACTATTTCGAGGTATAAAAACTTATATTAAACACATTATAGAAAAAGTGAAAAAATATTTTACAATTAAGCTCAAAGTTAAGAAATAAAGATAATTTTATTTTCAAAATTTATTCGTTTTTTTATAGAGAATCATTATGAAAAAATTATTTCCTATAAACAAATAAGGATATCTTTGTCACTAAGAGTTCCAAAAATATTAACAAACATCATTCTACTTCATTTCTTATTTCATCAATTCTAACTTTAGTAATCATATAAACTTAACATTATCCACCTGCAAAAATAACACTTTTTTTTGAACTTGCCAAATAAAAATATAGAAAAGTTAGAATTTTTTCTTACATTTGCCCAAAAACCACCTTATGAATCTCTGGCATATGCAACTACACCCCACTGGGGCTACTACTTGGACAGCCAAAGACACCCGCCATATCGTCGCCACAGGCTATATAGGTTGCTCTGGCAAGGTCATACAAACCTTTGGCAAACTCCTTGTAGGTGATTTGGTATTGGTACGCTATGGGGCGCAAGTAGTAGCCTTAGCAGCAGTGGAGGATACACCTCGCTTGTTGCGGGATTATGAAAAGCACCCCTTGCACTGGTTTACCCATGGCTGTCGGGTAAAGCCCCTTGCCAACTATGACAACCTAAAAATAGGCGGTCGTGGCTGGTACCTGCCCACTACACTCCAACAGATAAAACCTGAGAATGAAGTAGCTTATACCTTTGTAAAGGACTTATGGGAAAAGACAGACACTCGCCTGCTCTTTCCTGTAGATTTCAACGAACTAATGACGCATGATTTAGTATTGTTTTCTCAAAAAGATGAGCGAGAAAATGTATGCGGAGAGCCTATACCCTTATACGAAGGATTGAAAGTAGATATCTATACGGACGACGGAGACGACAAGGGTAACCGTGATGACCTCGTTGCCAGTGGCTATGTAACAGCAAACAAAACAGGACACTATCCCCATGTGAAATGGTGTTGCCGAATAGATGAAAAAGGCATTCGCAGTGAGTCTGAAGTGAAATAAGAATTATTTGCTATTATATCTCCTAAAAAAGTTGTATATTTGCCCCACAAATATTTACAGATATGCAGTATACTATTGACATAGATCCTATTATTTTCCAGAAAGCACAGCTCTATGCGCAGGAGAAAGGTATAGACTTCAACAAATACGTGGAAAAACAGCTTACCCCTTCTCGTGCTCAAGGTACGAAGAAAACCCTTGTAGCGCTCTTAGGGGTTATCGTAGGGATATTAGCTTTATTTGTTTTTGTAGCCTCTCTATTGCCTTTCTTAGGAGAAATAGCTTTTGTAGGAGGGGCTGTAGTCATTTTATTATCGGGAGTAGGGCTATATTTTGCTTTTATCTATGGCTTAGCCAAGGGAATACTTATTCTTTCTCTACTGGCTTCTGTAGCTGCCACAGGGATTTCTATCAAAAAATTTATTGACTATAACCAGAACAATACTTCTGAGAGTCATCATAGTGAATCTAGTCATGGACACTGGAGGGGTGATGATGATTAAAGTAGATGAGCTCTCTATACTCTCTCCCCAACAGTTCTTAGAAATCATGGCAAAGTGATTTTCTACCTATTGCCGACAAAACTTCTTAACATGGGAAAAATATAAATCCCAAAACCTCTCTTAATTCAGATAAAAATAGTATTTTTGCCCCTTGTAAATGATATGTATTTATGTCTGAAAAACATCACTACAAAGGGCTTACAGATGCCCAAGTTGTTGAAAGTCGCCAAAAATATGGCGAAAACACCTTCACTGCTGTGGAGGGCGAACCACTCTGGAAACAGTTCTTAGAGAAATTTACCGACCCTATTATCATCATCTTATTGGTAGCTTTGGTCTTTTCTTTTGGCGTTTCTTTCTACGAATATACGGTACATGATACTGGTATCCACGCTTTCTTGGAACCTGTGGGTATCCTCTTTGCAATCCTCTTGGCCACTGGTGTCGCTTTCTACTTTGAGCAAAAAGCTAACAAACAATTTGAAATCCTCAATCAGGTCAATGATGATATTTACTACAAGGTCATCCGCAATGAGCGTATTACCCAAGTGCTAAAGAAGGATATTGTCGTAGGGGATATTGTGATTATTGAGACAGGTGAGGAAGTGCCTGCCGACGGGGAGCTGCTTGAGGCGGTATCCCTACACCTGAACGAATCTACCCTTACAGGGGAGCCCCTCGTACACAAGAGTACCAACCCTGAGGACTTCGAGGCGGAGGCTACCTACCCTACCAACTATGTATGCCGAGGCACTTCCGTAGCCGACGGACATGGTATCTTTGAGGTAAAGAAAGTGGGTGATGCTACTGAATACGGCAAAGTGTTTGAGGGCGTACAGATTGATGATTCTATTAAGACCCCTCTCAATGAGCAGTTAGACAATCTGGCTGACCTGATTACCAAAGTAAGCTATGGGATTGCTGCCCTTGTGATTGTCGGGCGATTGATTGTTTATTTTGCCGATCCGACCCAAAACTTAGACAATCTTGACTGGGTATCTTTCGGGGGTTATCTGCTTAATACAGTAATGATTGCCATTACAGTGGTAGTGGTTGCCGTTCCCGAAGGGTTGCCTATGAGTGTCACCCTAAGCTTGGCCTATAGTATGCGTAGTATGATGGCTACCAACAACCTCGTACGTAAGCTGCATGCTTGTGAGACCATGGGGGCTACCACGGTGATTTGTACCGACAAAACAGGTACGCTTACCCAAAACCAAATGACTATCTACGAAACATACTTTAACCAGTTGGCAGATAGTTCCTTAGCCGACCGACTCATCGCAGAGTCTATGGCGGTCAACTCCACTGCTTACCTTGACTTCTCCGATAAGGACAAACCCAGTGTGTTGGGCAATCCTACCGAAGGGGCGCTCCTGCTCTGGCTCTATAGCAAGGGTACCAATTACCTACCTATTCGCGAGGAAAGTGAAGTATTACAACAACTTACCTTCTCCACCGAACGCAAATATATGGCGACCCTCATCTATTCGCCTAACTTGAAAAAGAATATCCTATACGTAAAAGGAGCACCTGAGATTGTAATGACTTTCTGTCAGTCTAGTGGAAAACTAAATTCCACTATCTCCCAAGCCGATTTTGAGGCGAAGCTACTCCAATACCAAAACCAAGCCATGCGTACCATTGGTTTTGCTTACAAGGAAATAGACGATCCTAAAGCTATTATCTCTGAAAATGGCAAATTGGTAGTCAAAGACCTACAGTTCATCGGTATTACTGCTATTTCTGACCCTGTCCGCCCCGATGTACCTACGGCTATTGAGGAATGTATGCAGGCGGGTATTCAGGTGAAGATTGTAACAGGTGATACCCCTGGCACCGCCAAGGAGATTGCCCGACAGATACGTCTATGGGACGAGAGCTGTACCGACCGTAACCATATCACTGGGGCTGAGTTTGCCGCTATGAGCGATGCCGACCTATTGGAACGTGTAGGTGACCTTAGGGTAATTTCTCGTGCACGTCCGCTCGATAAGGCTCGTTTGGTGAATCTGCTCCAGCAGAAGGGCGAAGTAGTAGCTGTAACAGGCGATGGTACCAACGATGCCCCTGCGCTTAAGGCGGCTCAGGTAGGCCTTTCCATGGGTGATGGTACCTCTGTAGCCAAGGAAGCCAGCGATATTACCATCTTGGACAACTCCTTCAGTAGTATAGGAAAGGCGGTCATGTGGGGGCGTTCGCTCTACCTGAACATTCAGCGCTTTATCCTCTTCCAGATGACGATCAACGTAGCCGCTTGTATCATTGTACTTATTGGGGCTTTCTTAGGGGTAGAATCACCCTTGACCGTAACTCAAATGCTATGGGTGAATCTTATCATGGATACTTTTGCTGCCTTGGCCTTGGCTTCCTTGCCACCGAGCCATAGCGTAATGCATGACAAGCCACGTCCTCGCAAGGCAAATATAATTAGCCGCCCTATGGCCAAAGGAATTTTTGGGGTAGGAGGGTTCTTTGTACTCTTGCTCTTTGGTTTTATCCAATACTTTAAGAATGAAGATATTACCACCCTTGCACAATTCTCTTTAGGGGATTACTTCAGTCATTTCTTCCATTTTGGAGCACCTAAGGGAAGCCTATCTCCTTATGAACTTTCGTTGTTCTTTTCCATTTTCGTACTGTTGCAGTTCTGGAATATGTTCAATGCCAAGGCCTACCGTACTGGAAAGAGTACTTTCCATAGCATAGGCAAGTGCCAAGGTTTCTTGATGATAGCTGTAGCCATTATCTTAGGCCAGATTTTCATCACCTCTTTTGGGGGAGAGATGTTCAGTGTTACTCCTCTCAAATTAGTGGATTGGGCAATCATCATTGCAGCCACCAGCATAGTGCTTTGGATAGGAGAAATCCGCAGAGCCGTAGGCAAGAGGGAGTAGTCAGTGGTCAGTCTAACCACTAACCACTACCCCCCTAAACAATTAACAATCAATCATTAATAATTAACAACTAACAATTAACAATTAACAATTGTTTTTCGTATCTTTGCAACCTCATAATTGAGGGGTCTCATAGTTCAACGGATAGAATAGAAGTTTCCTAAACTTTTGATCCAAGTTCGATTCTTGGTGAGACCACTTTTAAAAAAACTATCTTGACTTAACCTCAAGATAGTTTTATTTTTTCTCTAAACCGATCTTACACAAAATAAAATTAATAGGTATTGCCAATAAAACACCTATAGGAAGCGATAACAATGCTATAGAAAGAGCCGCACTGATATAAAAAGACGACATATATCTCTGTACAAGGTAAAATAACTCCTGATAAGCATAACAAATACCCCATACTATAGGAAAACGCATAGGAGCACGAGTAAGTTCCTCTTCTCCATAAAGAAAAAATCCTATAAAAAAGACAATCAACACGGACAATAGCACACCCATAAGGTAAAATAGCCTAAAATCCTTCAGCAACTTACAGCTCATCTGTGTGTGATAAATGATTATTATATCCTAATAGATTTACTTAAGAGACTCTGGTACTTCCATAATCTCTATACTCCCCACTCTTATAGCATTTTCAACCAAGTGCTTTGTATATTCAGGATAAGGTTGTCCTGCCGCAGGTGCTCCCATATGGCATTCCCCATCAGAGCCGCCGCCTCCGTTGATCCACAGATAAGCATCAGCATGAGCGCCTGTAGTTCGGGTAGTACTGCGTGGCCCTAAAGCGGCATTGAAGTTGTTACAAGAGTTATAGGGTGCATTTGCATTCTGGTGCTTAGGTCGGTTGATGCCACTGCGCCCTGTATCTATGACATAGTGCATGTCCTTAAATCCTTTGCCTGCCAAGTAAGCGACAAACTTCTCCGCTCCTTCCTGTTCCTCAAGCGTTCCTCCCAACCCTGATACATTTAGGGCAAAACCACGCATATATTGTAAGCCTCCGTCTATAATCGCTTGGGCAATCGCTTCGGGGTGATTTGTCGTCAGTACTGCATTGCCTGCATGGATATAGGTAACTACATTGGGATTGTTTTTCTGTAAGGTTTGCCCCACATAAGAGAGCAATTCAGCACGCTCATTATAGGCCTGGGTACCCTTTTTATGTCCGCAATAATTAATGGCATCAGGCTCTACGATCACCACAGCACGACGTTGCCCAATGATTGTACTCACTCTATCTATCCAAGCCTTATAGGAGACAGCGGTAGGGTGTCCTCCTTTAGAGAAAGAACCACAATCGCGATTAGGAATCCCATAAAGCACGACAATAGGCGTCTTTTGTGCCTTTTCCGCCCCCTCTACAAAGTTTTTCAGCCAGCCTTCATTCTTCTCTTTGATAGGGCTAACTCCATCATACCAACCTCCACAAGGCGTACCATATACTTGGTAATAGAGCTTTTTAAGTTCCGCATTGCGTTCGTTCTTTACCACACTAAGGCGAGAGGGTTCCAAGTAGAAATCCCAATCGTAAGCCGCTGGTTTTTGAGTGGGAGCAGGCGGAGGAACCACGGGCGGAGAGGGAGGCACAACTGGAGGAGTAGGTGTCTGTGTAGTGGAGCCATTGTTGTCTCCTGATTTTTCGCAGGCTACCACAAGCCCTATAAAAGCTACAAAAAATAGTGATTTATACATAGTTTTTAAGTTTATAGGTTTCTATACTTTCGTCATGGGCACTTCCCCTATTACAAAGGTATGTTTGCCCTTGTCGGCTATCTTGGTGATCGTCTCTAAGTATTGGAAGAACTTGATATTCTCATCGCCTTTCATCAGTTCCGAAGCATTCTTGAGTGCTCTGGCGGTAGCCACAGCGGTACGTGCATTTTCAAGTTCGGAAGTAGCACGTATTTTACTTTCCAAAACACGTGAGAAAAGATCTTGCACACTCTTGGGGAAAGTAATATCTATCAGCTGTGCCTTTATGATCTTGAGTCCCAAAGCCCCTACTTCATTGCAAAAATCGGCTTCCTTGAAGTCAGTGATATCATTTCGGCATTCGTTTAGCTTTTCACTGGTAAAGGCTGATATCTTCTGGCGTAGCAACACTTGTGCAGCCGCCGCTATTTGTTGTTCAGCTACCGAAAAATTACTCTCTTCTACACCAAAATTATCGGTGAATAGCTTGGCATTGTCCAATTTGTAAAGCAAGTAAAACGAAAAACGCAAAGCAATATTATCAGCCGTGAGTACCTCCTGATTGACGACCTTTACACTTCTGAGCTTCTGTGATAGAGATATGATATATACTTTCTCCCACGGACTAAACTTATAGATACCCGCAGGTAGTTCCCTCTGGAAAACATTCTTCTTAAACAGTAGCCCCACACAACCAGGCGCTACCTCTAATTCTTTGTAAAACATATAGATACAATTGATGATTCGTAAAATGATGTGTGTTTGATGTAAACAAAATTATATTTTTCCTCCCACAGATTCCACAGATTTTTACGGAGAAAGTGATACAACTAAGCGTAACTCTATAATTTTCACGGATAAAAATAAGAAAGAGAAGACCTCTAAAGAGTGGGAAAGCTTGATTGAGCCTTGCAAAGAGCGAAAGGCGGTATCCTCAGCCTTGCAAACGCTCCTTAGAGTGAGCCACAGCTCTGTCTTATCTTTCTTCCCAAATAAATAAATGATTTTTTTGGAGTCATCTTCCCCTTTTGTTGTCCGCAATACCTTATTTTGATAGGAAGACGATGTATATAATAAGTGGCGGTTTGTTTTCCTCTGCAAATATACGATTAAAAACCAAAAAGACAATCCCTATGTAAGTGGTTTTTCTTTATACCCCCAACAGCCCGTAAGCCATAAGGCTATGAGTATAAGCGTGATGAATAGAATGGGTTTTATCATAAGAATAGGTTTTTATTGTTTTAAATAGCGAATAAGGTTTTGGGTAAGGCTCCCTTTGCTCATTCCTGCAAAAATAAGCTCATCACCCTTATACATTGTTAGTTGCTTGGTCTCTCTTTCCTCGGAAAAGCATCTTATCCTCTCCCCCTTTCAGCGCAATATATTCCCTTAGGCTACGGTTATACAGCCTATTGAGCAACTCAAAAAACGATATAAAATTACTCTTCCCACTCCCATTAGCCCCAATAAGGATATTGATAGGAGAGAGATCTAACTGTATGTTTTTAAAGGTTTTATAACCTGTTAGGTGAAGGTAGTTCATAGTAGGTAATTAGTTTAATCCAGATTCCAATATAGATCATTCATCACTTCAGGATCATCAGTTCCTGCGGCTTTAGAAAGTCCAAAATATAATATTCTTAGTGAAGAACTCTCTTTAAAGCAGGTTTTTGGCAATTTTTAAGTAATTTATTGATGTTTTTCCAGTGTTTTTTTATTTGATTACTAATCTTATTATCAGGCATCCTACTTATAGCCTTCTTTGCATAAGTTATATAGTTCCCATAATTATATGTATCATATTTATACAGTCTTTTTTCTACCTCATTCCATACTACTTTCCTATTTCTTTTAGCCCCTTTATAAGAGAATTTTTTTAAAATCCGCCTTTTAAAAATCGGTTCTTCATACTTATAAGAATAAGATTTTGCCCTACTTATGTGTCTTTTCATTTTTCTATAATATCCTGAAAGACTTGATTTTTTTAATCTTATATTTTCTCCATCAAATTCAAAACCTAAGTAAGTTAGATTCTTATTTCTATTAATCGTATTCTCAAAAACTTGTGCACATGTCAATTTATCTTTCTCTCTCTTAAATTCAAATACTTGAGTTTTTGCCTCTTGTATCTCTAATTTATACCTTGCAATCTCTTCCATTACAAGATGACACACTTCTTCCTTATATTCTTTAGGACAGACAACAATGATATCATCTGAATACCTTTTATAATGGCCTGCTATTTTTTGAATGTAACTATTAATATCTTTGTCAAAATCTACTAAATAGATATTTGCTAAAGTAGCACTAATGGGTGAACCTTGTGGAATTCCAAATGTCCTTGGTATAATCTGATCTCCTTTTTTAATAGTTTTAAAAGGATGAACTAATTTATGTTTTACCTTAAGAAACTCCTTTTTTTCACAGAAAGCTATTGCATTTTGATTCCTTAAGAATTTTATTCTACTAATCTTCTTTCTTTTAACTGGCTGTTCTATTCCTTTAGCTGTTATCTTTTGTGTCAGGATCTCACCTTGAAAAAAACTAAAGATGTCCACTAAATCTACATAACTGAAACGTGTAATATTTCTATACACATTAAAATGATCTGTAGGCAATTTCTCTACAGAAAGAACCTTTTCCCATTTCTCTCTTAATATTTTATGATCCAAGTTATCAAAAAAACTAGTAATATCAAAAGCTATCACATAGAAAAAATCCTTAGGATATCTCTTTATTAAATCAAAAACATCATTTGCTATCTCAATATTAGATTTATTAGAGCTATTAGGGTTCTTTTCATCAATTGGGATACTCCTATAAGCACAAACAACATCATTTAATTTATATTTTTTTATAAACTGCTCATATTTATCAGACAATTGATGCGAATAATAGCTAAAAATAAGAGAATCTAAATGACTTGCGTAGAAAAGCTCTCTTTTTTTCTGACCTTTTACTCTTTGTATTTTATTAGTCCCTTCCATCTTTATAGGATTCCCTTCCTCATTATATTCCTTACGAAACTTACGGACTAATGAGGTTTTATGGATAAAAGGCAGGAATGAATGTTTAGTTATATTCTCAGGACTAAGTATATAAGACATTACCCTTTTTTTATCTCTAATAGAAATAGGTTTTCCTATATGAGGGTATTTTTTTAACTTAAACCAATCTTTCTTCGCTTTTTTCATGCTTTCTTTATAAAAAAAGAGTAGTGAAATCCAAATGCGGAGCCGTGCTTTTTAAGAAGATAACATTATCTTCATAGAACTATGTATGCTAATACGATATACTAACCAATTAAAATCAATCAATATATCACTCCGTCTTCTATTTGGGTAGAAAAATATTAATGCTATATTTGCACATTCGTACTAAACCTAACATTATGAATATTATCTATCTCATGTCTAAGATATTAATCTTAGCTGGACTTGCTCAAAGTAGAATTATTTCTATTCTTGCGATTTGTCTCTATGAAATGACATTTCCCTTATAGTTTTTCATATAAGGCTATAGGATTTCTCCTAACCAAAAAACACATAGTTCGGCTATTTCACTACTCTTATATTTTTATATCTTCAAATCATATTCTAAATCCCTCCGCAAATATACAAAAAATACTTTGCCAAAGTCAAGATTTTAGCAAAGTATTTTTATCAATATGTAAGTCTTTCAACTATTTACTTAAGTACATCTTCCTCCTTGTATAAATATCGTAGAAAGCATCGTCCTTGAGGCTGTCTATAAACAAGATACTTTCACCAGTGGATTTCATCTCTGGGCCGAGCTTCTTATCTACGTTCGGGAATTTGTTGAACGAGAACACAGGTTGCTTGATAGCAAAGCCCTCCAAGTGCGGATGGAAATGGAAGTCAGAGAGCTTCTTCTCGCCCAACATGATCTTAGTGGCGTAGTTCACATACGGCTCCTTGTAGGCCTTGGAGATAAATGGTACTGTACGCGAAGCACGTGGATTGGCCTCTATGATATACACTACATCATCTTTTACGGCAAACTGTACATTGATAAGCCCCACGGTGTTGAGTGCCAAGGCTATCTTCTGGGTGTGGTCTTTGATCTGTTGGATCACGAACTCACCCAAGTTGAACGGCGGTAAGGTCGCGTTACTATCACCTGAGTGGATACCACAAGGCTCTATATGCTCCATAATACCAATGATATACACATTTTCGCCATCACATATCGCATCCGCTTCGGCCTCTATGGCGCCGTCCAAATAGTGGTCAAGTAGGAGCTTGTTATTAGGTATCTTACGCAAAAGATCTACCACATGGGCTTCCAGCTCTTCCTTGTTGATGACAATCTTCATACCCTGCCCGCCCAATACGTAGGAAGGACGCACCAGTAGCGGGAAGTCCAATTCGTCTGAGAGTTTCAGCGCCTCATCAGCTGTTTCAGCTACACCAAAGCGTGGGTAAGGAATGTTATTCTCTTTCAGCAAGGTAGAGAAACTTCCTCTGTCTTCTGCCAAGTCAAGCGACTGGAAGCTGGTACCTATAATCTTGATACCATATTTGTCTAATTTCTCGGCCAACTTCAAGGCGGTTTGTCCACCGAGCTGTACGATCACTCCTTCGGGCTTCTCGTGTTGGATAATATCATAGATATACTCCCAGAATACAGGTTCAAAATAGAGCTTGTCAGCCGTATCAAAGTCTGTAGATACCGTCTCTGGGTTACAGTTGATCATAATGGTCTCATAACCACATTCTTCTGCTGCCAATACCCCATGTACGCAGCAGTAGTCGAACTCAATCCCTTGCCCTATACGGTTAGGTCCTGAACCGAGTACTACCACCTTCTTGCGGTCAGTAACCACACTGTCGTTGGCTACATATTCCTTGCCGTCTGCGCTGCGGATAGGCGCTTCAAAGGTAGAATAATAGTAAGGGGTTTGCGCCTTGAACTCGGCCGCACAAGTATCCACCAATTTGAATACGCGGCGGATATTCAGCTCCTCTCGCTTCTTATGTACCTCACTCTCCCAGCAACCAAGCATATAGGCTATTTGTCGGTCAGCAAAGCCTTTCTGCTTAGCTTCAAAAAGAAGCTGCTTAGGTAGTGTATCTATCTTATAGTTGGATATTTCTTTTTCAAGGGCACAGAGTTCCTCGTATTGTTTGAGGAACCACATGTCTATTTTGGTGATTTCATGGATACGGCTTAGCGGAATACCCAGCTGTACCGCATCATAGAGTACAAACACCCTATCCCAACTGGGGTGAGTGAGTTTTTCAATGATTTGCTCGTAATTCTTCTCCCCTTTGCCATCGGCTCCCAAACCATTACGCTTGATTTCGAGTGATTGGGTTGCTTTCTGTAAGGCTTCTTGGAACGAACGACCAATACCCATGACCTCCCCTACTGACTTCATTTGTAGGCCAATAGTACGGTCAGAGCCTTCAAACTTATCAAAGTTCCAACGTGGTATCTTCACAATCACATAGTCCAACGTAGGCTCAAAGAAAGCGGAAGTGGATTTGGTGATTTGGTTTTGCAATTCGTCCAAATGATAGCCAATAGCAAGCTTAGTGGCAATCTTAGCAATAGGATAACCTGTAGCTTTAGACGCCAAGGCGGACGAACGCGATACACGTGGATTGATTTCAATAGCGATGATATCTTCTTTCTCATCGGGAGATACGGCAAACTGTACGTTGCAACCACCTGCAAAATCACCTATGCTGCGCATCATCTTGATAGCCATATCACGCATACGCTGGAAAGTGCGATCGGAAAGGGTCATCGCAGGAGCTACCGTAATAGAGTCACCCGTATGGATACCCATCGGATCCATGTTTTCAATGGTACAGATAATAGCTACATTGTCATTCCTATCGCGCAGCAGTTCCAATTCGTATTCCTTCCAGCCCAAAAGTGCCTTATCAATAAGCACCTCGTGGATAGGTGAGGCCTCCAAACCGCGATTAAGGAGCATGTCAAAGTCCTCTTTCTTATAGACGATAGAGGCGCCCGTACCGCCCAAGGTAAAGGACGGACGTATTACAAGCGGAAAACCAAAGCGTTGGGCAATTTCTTTCCCTTTGAGGAAGGACATAGCCGTTTCCGAAGGCGCCATTGGGATGCCTATCTCGTCGAGTAACACGCGGAATTTCTCACGGTCTTCGGTGATTTGGATCGCATCAATATCCACCCCAATGATTTCCACTCCGAAGTCCTTCCAGATACCTTTTTCATCTGCTTCTATACAGAGGTTAAGAGCAGTCTGTCCGCCCATAGTAGGCAGTACGGCATCTATTTCGGGGTGAGCCTTGAGGATTTCCACCAATGATTTAGTGGTAAGGGGTTTGAGATAGACCACATCCGCCATGGAAGGGTCGGTCATAATCGTAGCAGGGTTGGAGTTGATCAGTACGGTTTTGATACCGTCTTCGCGCAAAGAGCGCAACGATTGCGAGCCTGAGTAGTCGAACTCACAGGCTTGCCCGATGATAATAGGTCCTGACCCTATAAGCAGAACACAATGTAGGTCGTTTCTTTTTGGCATTTTTATATAGATTGCTGCTTTTTATTTGAAAAAATAGCTACATTTTTCAAACGAAAAATATAGCTATTGTATATTAAAAAGAATATTACCTCGTAGCCCTCGCAGGTACGACTTAAGGGAGTTTGTGAAGTAATATTAAGTGAGTTCATTAAATATCAATAATTATTTTGCCAAGGTATTGAAAAACTCTTTGATATCTACTATTGAAATATCATCTACCAAAAAATCTTTCTGATTTCTCGTAATTATAACAGGAATATTATTCTTTTTAGCCGTAAAATACTGAAAAGCATCTTCTAAATCCTTGAAAGAAGAATGATGGGCTGAAAAAACTATTTCTTTATTAAAAGGAAGAATAGAAACTAATTGATAAATAATCTCCAACTTCGCTCTTACTTCTTTCTCAGAAAAAATTTTAGACAAAATGTAGTTTATTGTTGCTATTGACAAAGATGATATATGTGGTGTTATACCTTTCTTTTTACAATAATAAAATAATTCTTCTGCATCTTTACTAAAATTTCTACGCTTCAATAAGAGATCTAATAGCACATTAGTATCTACAAAAATTCTCTTCATCTTTATGCCAAATATTTCTTCATAAGATAATCAAACTTTGCAGCCTCCACATCTATTTCTATCTCTTGGGGAACAAGCTCATTAAGTCGTTCAAAAAGAGCTTCTAAATCAGTGTGTTTCATCCGCTCTCTCCATTCTTCTTCTTGGGCATAAAGTGATTCTAACTGGCTTTCATTCAGGTCATTATCCTCATCATACCCCCTTGTTTTCTCCAAAACAGACGAATTTATATCTAAATCATTCATAACCTAACTATTCTATGGGGCAAAGATACTAATTATTTTTGAGATAAAAGACTTCCTTTCCTTAAAATCTTATCCCCCATGATGCTAAGGTGTGTTAAGCAGGGAATCCCGTACGTATGTCTTTGTAAAAGAATCTATCCGAGAACGTGATATACCCACCTTGCCTGCTCTACGAACTCTGGGAAGATAAAGTATATATCGCTTGTTCTTTTTGAGCTTTCCTGTTTTTCCGTGTACCCAATAAGTCTCTGGAGTTAAAAAATATCCACCATACTTAGCTCTATAACGTATCTCATCAGGGGAGACAATATATTTTTTTCTAAAGAGCACATCTATATAAGCGGTTACTTTCTCAGCAGATGGGTGTCGTTCAAAATAGTTTCGGGCAAAAAGTGTAGCTGCCTGTTCTGTATTAATAGGCAATCGTCTTTCTTTCTCGGCATACGTAGGCTCATCATAGAACACATATGCACCATTAGGAGCTGCACAAGAGGTAGCTAAAAACAACAAAAATAAGGAAAAGTTTATATTCATCTGATGTATGTTACTTGCATATAGTAGCAAGACATAAAAAAGCAAGTAATAAGAATGTTTATTGCATAATGATAAAAAAATAGCTACACCTTTCAAACGAAAAATATAGCTATGACAATTAAAAAAGAGCGAAAAACGGGTCTCGAACCCGCGACCTCAACCTTGGGAAGGTTGCGCTCTACCAACTGAGCTATTTTCGCTTACCTTTTACGCTGCAAAGGTACTAATTATTTTTTGAATAGAAGCCTCTTTTGTTTAAAATCTTATTTCTCTTTGGCTCACTACTTTGCTTGAGTAGCCGTATCCGAAGCAGAAGTGGCGGCTTGTGGTTCTTCTTTGGGCTGCTCTGAGGCTTCCTCTTCATCGGTAGCAAAACCATAAGACCTGCCCAGTTCCTTCAAGCGGTTGATATACTTCTTATAGGTAGCCGATTCCTTCTTATAGAAAGCCTCATCTTCCATAATAGGAATGAGCAGTGCCTGATAGCGCCTTAGATCATAAGCTATCTCATCAGAAAGCCTGATAAAGTTGATTTCTGAGAAAGTAAGATAGTACTCAATCTTTTCTTGGTATTTCTTGGCTACTTCAAGGAATAGCTTGCGGGCTTTCTCTGGCTCTTTCACCGCATAATAGCCTGATATAAATGGCTCTAAGGTAAAGTAATACCCTAAGTTACCCACAGGAATACGCGTGGTAGCTATATCTATAATATCCTTAGCCTTGTCTTGTTTGTCTTCTGCCAAAAGGGTCTCTGTAAGGCGCGCAAGATTGCCACGGAAGACGATACTGTTACGGCGGGTTTCAGGGTCATGGTATATATTCGGATCGTCCATATTGCCCCAGTCAAAGCTCTTTACGATCTTATACATCAGGTCGGCATCTATACGTCCCATATCATAAGGGTTGTCCTTATCAATAGGGGTCTTGATAGGCACCAATTTGTAGGCCATACCATCGAGCTGTAAGTAATCGCGCATCCATATATATTCCTCATCACTATAGCTACCCCCTGTAAAGTAGATCGGACGCTTCCAATCGTTATTGGCCAAAATATCAAGCATCATCAGGCGGTTCTTACCCATACCTACCGAAGGGAGCTTGATGTCTATATAATCCACAATCTTATCGGCATCTTCAGGTTTTACGATACCACTCTTAAGAACATTTTCTTTATTGACAGGAATACGGATTCTATTGGTCGGATAGCTGGCATAGACAAGGTCAGGCGCCTCACCATTGCGATCAACAACCTTCTTTGTCTTAGGATCATCACTTCCCACCCAGGCCATAAAGTCCGCTATAGGCCATATCTTGTCGGTTCTCTGATCAAAATAGATTACATCCCGCACTCCATAGGCATATTGTCTATGTACCAGCTGGGACGGAATAGGCTCACTGGTATAAGCCTTGTGCTTCATCTGGTCTATATACCAATCGGTTCCCAAAAGGGAAGTGTTAATCACCCTCACATCGGTGCGATAATGCTCCACCTCCTGCATATACCACATTCCAAAGGTATCATTGTCCCCTATGGAGAAGATCATTGCCCCGTTGTCCTTAGAAACGGAATCCAAATAACTCTTACCCAAGGCTCGTGCTGTATAGCGGTTGGAGCGGTCATGGTCGTCCCAGTTCTCTGCCAGCATACGCGCAGGAACCACAAGCAAGCAGAGCGATACTACCGCAGGTGCCATACCCTTGAAGGATATTTTCTCTTCCAATAGGGAATAAAGGGCATATACCCCCATACCTATCCAAATAGCAAAGGTAAAGAACGAACCTACCAAGGCATAATCTCGCTCACGTGGCTCAAAAGGTCGCTCATTGAGATACACCTTTAGCGCCAAACCTGTAAAGAGGAAAAGCACAAAGACCACCCACCACTGCCTTTTGTTGGAAGAAAACTGGAAGAACAAGCCTACCAAGCCCAGTAGCAGCGGCAAAAAGAAATAGGTATTACGCCCACGGTTATTTAGGGCATCGGAAGGGAGGTGATCCTGCGGATAGCCTGTATGCCACTCATCTATAAAGGAAATTCCTGAAATCCAGTTGCCATGATTATTGCTGATTTTCCCTTGTATATCGTCCTGACGACCCACAAAGTTCCATAACAAATAGCGCAAATACATATAATTAAACTGGTAGGAGAACATAAAACTCAGATTGTCCCAAAAAGATGGTTTCTCTACAATAAATACCCCCTGATAGCGACGAAGCAGCTGCGCATATTGCTCATAATCTCCTGCATATAGGACCGCCTGAAGTTGTCGGCTGAGTTGTTCTACCTTTTCATTTCCTATATATTCAGGGCTGATTCTATACTTTAGCGGACTGGTCAGGCTCATATAGTTGGCCGCATGCTCTCCACTCCACATACGGGGCAATAGCCCTATATGGTCGGGGTGTGGCGCATCCAAAGCATCTTTGTAGTTATTTACTATAATATATTTGTGTGCCTTGTAATCGCGCTCATACTTAGGCTTTTCATCTATATAACCTTCAGGAATGGCAAAGCTGTCTGAGTACATAGGCCCTTTGAAAAGATACGTCTTTTGGTATTGCTCCAAGTTGTAGTAAGCCAAAAGCAAGCGTGCATCGGTAGGGCTGTTCTCATTGATGACTGTACCTGCATTGGCTCGTATGGGGATCATCAGCCAAGAGGAAAAGCCTACAAAAACAAAGAGCAAACAGAGGGTTGCGGTTTGTAACAAGCGCTTTTGGTGTTTTTGCGCTTTCCATAGGGTAAAAGCAAAAGCTCCTATAATCCACACGCCTGTAAAGATAGTACCCGAATTGAATGGCAAGCCCAACTGATTGACAAAATACACCTCCGTATGACCAAACAAGGCCAAGGTATAAGGTAGTATCAGCTTGAAAATCAAGAGCAATATGGAAATAGAAATCACATTGGCCAAGATAAAGTTCCTGACATTCTTCTTAAAATGGGATTGGAAGAAATAGAGCATCCCTATGGCTGGAATGGTAAGCAATGCCATAAAGTGTACCCCAAAGGAGAGTCCCACTACAAGGGCAATGAGCAACAACCACTTATCTCCTCGTGGGGAATCAAGGTTATCTGTCCATTTAAGCCCTAACCAGAACATGGCCGACATGAAAAGCATCGCCATAGCATACACCTCCGCTTCGGTAGCATTGAACCAAAAGCTATCGGAGAAGGTATAAGCCAAAGCGCCCACTACCCCACTGCCATACAAAGCAATTACCTGTCCATTGGAAAGGGTCTCCTTCTGTGAAAGAGCAATCTTTTTGGCGAAATTGACAATGATAAAATATAGGAATAATATGGTAAAGGCGCTGGAGAACACCGAGATGAAATTCACAAAAAGGGCAGTCTTCTCAGGCGAAGGTGAGAAAGAGGCAAAGAAAGCCCCCACCATCTGGAAAAAAGGGGCTCCAGGGGGGTGTCCCACTTCCAACTTAGCCGAGGTTGCTATGTATTCTCCACAGTCCCAGAAACTTACGGTAGGCTCTACCGAAAGCCCATAGGTAAGTAAGGCTATGAAGAATACCCCCCAGCCTATGATCAGATTATACTTATGAAAGTCCTTTTGTAAGTTCATTTTTATCTTTTTAGAAAAACGGAGCGAAGTTACACATTTTTATCTGATCTACCTAATAAAATAGAGAGAAAAAATTTTTTTATTTTTTTTCACTCAACCTATTGCAGGTTTCAAAAAAAGTTGTACCTTTGCACCGCAATTGAGAGATGGTCTATGGTGTAATGGTAACACAGCAGATTTTGGTTCTGTTATTCAAGGTTCGAGTCCTTGTAGACCAACTTTTTATAAATAATTCTTCTGAATTGGGTTAATCATATTATTATAGTTTAAAGTTATTTAGAAAGAGGCTACCTGAATAAGGTAGCTTTTTTTATTGTATCATATCGATAAAGTTTGTATATTTGCAGAGTTTTTAAGAAATGAGGCTATGTCTAACTTATGATTTATCGGAGAAATAAGGCTAAAGATCTTAATACCTATCAATTATAGAAGACTACACTCATCAGGAGTTGTCTTTGCTAGCATCTGTGTAAAGACGTGAGTTTATTGTATCTTAGAAAGTTAGCAGATAACATTTTAATTATTGATTCGAATATCTTATAATAACTATAAAAAATCCATTAAATTCATAGGAGACCCTTTTATATTATTTATAAATCCCCCTTTATTTTTCGACACTTTTTTACTTTTGTTTATTTTTATATTATGTTTTAAATATTTTTAATCATATTTATCCGTTTTTTTCGTATCTTTGTGGTCTGAAAAACAAAAACTGGTATATATGCAAATGAGAACCGCTATTTGCTTACTATTTACGCTCTTGGGGTGCCTTCGGGGCTTTGCTCAAGAACGTACTATTCATGGAACTGTCAAAGATACACAAGGACGACCTTTACCCAATGTGGTTGTCTTTGTCAAAGAAGTATCCCAGACAACTACACAGACCAATGCTGAGGGTTACTATTCCCTCAAGGCACAGGAAGGAGCTACTTTGGTTTTCTCCTCTTTAGGATTCCGAGAGGTAGCCTACCCATTAGGGGCTTCCGACACCTTAAATGTAATTATGGAGAGCACACAAGCAAGTGCGCAGTCCTCCTCCCCCACTCAAGAGCGTACCGTGGCTCGTACCAATGTACGCGGGCCTTCGTCCATCTATGGGGAGAGCAAGCCCCTATGGGTAGTGGATGGTGTAATCCTTGACGATGGAGTGGAACTCTCCCCCGATGCACTCTCTTCCTCCGATGCCAAACTACTCATTGCCTCCGCTCTTGGAGGACTCACCTCCGATGATATCGCCTCCTTCAAGGTGCTCAAGGACGCTTCCGTTACCTCTATCTACGGCCCGCGTGCCGTGGCAGGAGTAGTGGTAGTTACCACCCGCAAGGGAACTAAAGGCACTAACAATATTACCTATACCAACGAATCTACCTTTAGAATGATCCCCTCCTATGACAACTTCAACATCATGAACTCACAGGAGCAAATGGATTTCTATATGGAAATGCTACGCCGTGGCAACTTCTCCTATGAAACCCTTACCAATCGCCGCTACAAAGGGGAAATCGCCCGTATGTACGAATTGCTCAATACCGCTGGCCCCGATGGAAACTTCGGCCTTGACAATACTGAAGCGGCCAAGACCGCTTACCTAAGAGCCGCCGAGTATCGCAATACCAACTGGTTTGCCAAGCTCTTCCAAACAGGGGTAATGCAGAACCATGCGGTGAGCCTCTCCACAGGAAGCGATAAGGCGTCTTACTATGCCTCCATCAGCGTACTCTCCGACCCAGGTTGGATGAAGTATAGCCACAGCGACCGCTATACAGCGAATCTCAACGCCAACTACAAGCTCAGCCAAAAGGTGAGTTTCAATCTGATTGTCAATGGTGCCTACCGCCAAGGACGTACCCCTGGCAGTGTGGATCCTCTCACTGGAAAAGTATCTTCCGAACTGGAGCTTAACCCTTATTCCTATGCCCTAAACACCTCCCGTACCCTTGACCCTACCGTGGCTTACCGCTATAGGTATGCCCCTATGAACATCTTTGAGGAGCTGGAAAACAATTATACTGATAGCCATATAGGAGATATCAAGATACAGGGACGCCTCTCTTGGCTTATTACCCCAAAGATAGAGGCTACGGCTCTGGGGGCGATTAAGTATCAGAGTATCTCCCACGAGCTAAACCAAACCGAGCAATCCAATATTGCAAGGGCTTATCGTGCAGCTGATAACCTGAACATGATCAAAAACAACGAATACCTATACGAAGATCCTTATGATGACTTTGACGTAAGGCGTACCGTCCTACCCGAAGGGGGGATCCGCGAGAAGAGCGAAAGCCTCCTCTCTGGCAAAGACTTCCGTGCAACCCTTAGCTATAAGGACGCCTTTGACGGAGGCAAACATAAGATCCAGCTCTTAGGAGGTATGGAAACCAATGATACCTACCGCAGCAAGGACTGGGGTAAGAACTTCGGACTGATGTATGAGTTGGGCGAAATCTCCTATTTCTCTTATGAGGCTTTCAAGCAAATACAAGAGAGTAAATCCCCTAACTACTATACAGTGAGCCGTACCACTACGCGCAATGTGGCTTTCTTCTCCAATGCAGCCTATACTTTCCTTGACCGCTATACCTTGGAGGGGATCTTCCGCTACGACGGCACCAACAAGTTTGGCGCTTCCCGCTATATTCGCTGGATGCCTACTTGGAACCTTGCCCTCTCTTGGAATGTAACCAAAGAGGCCTTCTTTCCTAAAAATGCTGCCCTCTCCCTGCTATCGTTCAAGACTTCTTTTGGGGTAATTCCTGAAAGTCCTTCCGCGCCTACTTCCTTGGTGAAGATCATGGGGGATATTCCTTGGCGTAGCAATGAGCGTACCCGCGAGACAGCGCTCAAAGTGGCCGATCCTGCCAGCTATGACCTTACCTATGAGAAAAAACAAGAGTTTAACATAGGGGTACAGATGGGCTTTTTTAAGAATCGTATCAGCTTAGCTGTTGACGGCTATACCCGCAAAAACTATGACCTTATAGGTCGTGTACCTACCCAAGGCCTTAGTGGTAGCATCCTCAGAGTGGGCAATGTGGCGCAAATGCACTCCTATGGGGTAGATATGAGCCTACAAACCCAAAATATCAAGCTCAAGGATTTTTCTTGGACAACCACCTTTATCTATGCCAAGAATGAGAACAAAATCACCAAACTCTATGTGGATGCTTCTATATCCGATATGGTGCGTGGCAGCGGCTTCTCCAAGGAGGGATACCCCGTAAGCTCTATTTTCTCCATTCCTTTCCGTGGCCTTAACAGCGATGGGCTTCCTACCTTTGCCGACCCCAATGGCAATACAACTATTGACGGTATTCGTTTTGACCAGCGAGACAACCTTGATTTCCTCTCCTATTCGGGTACTACCAGACCTACCGATGTGGGGAGCTTGGGTAACCTATTTACTTACAAAGGACTATCGCTCAATGTGTTGCTCACCTATTCCTTTGGTAATGTATTGCGCCTACCTACCGTCTTCAAGGCCAATTATGACAATGATGCCTTGGCCTTACCTAAGGAATTTACCAATCGCTGGATGCAACCTGGCGATGAACAACGCACCCAAGTACCTGCCATTGCTTCCTCTTATCAGAGAGACAACATGCCTAATTTGGAATATGCCTACACCGCTTACAATTACTCTGATGTCCGCATAGCCAAAGGGGACTTCATTCGCCTCAAAGAAATTTCCTTAGGGTATGAGTTTGACAAAGACCTACTCAAGGACATGAGAATCAAGCGATTGAGCATGAAACTACAAGCCACTAACCTCTTCTTGCTCTATGCTGACAAGAAGCTCAATGGGGCTGACCCTGAGTTCTCCACAGGAGACTCTTTTATTCCAAATCCTAAACAGCTGACTTTCAGCCTACGTGTAGGCCTATAACCCTTTAATACCGAATCCTATGAAAAGAAATCATATACCGCTACTTGCCCTACTGTTATGTTGCCTAGTAGGGTGCAACAAGTTCTTAGACAAGAATCCCGACAGCCGTGTGGAGCTGGATAGTGCCGATAAGATACAGAAATTCTTAGTCAGTGCCTATCCCAACCGTACCACAGCAGTGGTAACCGAGTTTTCCTCTGATAATATAGATGATATAGGTGCCAATAACCGCCGCACAATTCCTTTTATTAGCGAATTGGCCTATTGGGAACGCGATTTCCACGAATATAGCGCCCGCGATGGCTTGCGCAACCTCTGGAGTGATAACTATTCCATGATTTACCATGCCAATGTGGCTTTGGAGGCTATTGACCGCTTAGGCAATACCCCTGACCTACAAGCCGCACGCGCAGAAGCGCTCTTGGTTCGTGCATATGCGCACTTTGTCTTGGTCAATCTCTTTGGCAAACAATACAATAGTGTAACCAGTACCACTGATCTTGGTGTACCTTATATAAGCGAACCTATCAATGAGTTCCAAGCTGAGCGCCCACGCAATACCGTCGCTGAGGTGTATGAGCGTATAGAACAAGACCTTACTCAAGGACTGCCGCTGATCAACGATAGTTACTACAAAGTGCCCAAACTACACTTCAACAAAAAAGCAGCTCAGGCCTTTGCCGCTCGCTTCTTCCTCTATTACCAAAAGTGGGACAAAGCAGAGCAAATGGCCACCGCTGTACTGGGAGAGAGGCCTACCACCCTGCGCAACTGGGAGGCTTTCCAAGCGCTCTCCAGCGAAGATGCACATGCTAAGGAATACACCCGTGACGATGTAGAAGCCAACCTCATGCTTGCGGCTGTTCACACCAGTGCCACTGCTTATATTGACGGAACTTCAGTGGCGCGCTTTACTCATGGTGCCGCCCTTTCAGTAAGGGAGACCTTCCGTGACGAACATAATTTGTGGCAAAACAACTATAAGGACAAGGCTTTTGAGCGTTATCGTACCGAAATCAGCAAATATATTTATACCAAATATCCCACTTACGTAAATAACCGTTCGCAAATCGTCCTTTTCTCCACCGATGAGACTCTTTTAGTTCGTGCTGAAGCACGTATCCTCCAAGGAAAATATGCCGAGGCTGTAGCTGACCTAGGCTATTTTACCAAGAACTACCTCACCTCTGGCGCACAATTTACCCAAGAGGAGATCATCTCTGCCTACCAGCGTATGGCCTACGATGCTTATGATACCACTACGCTGCTTAGCCATGCCACTCAAAAGAAAAGACTCCACCCTGATTTTGCGATAGATAGCACCCAAGAGAACCTACTTCATTTCCTCTTGCAGTGTCGCCGTTTGCTCACCTTGGGCGAAGGTTTGCGCTGGTATGATATCCGTCGCTATGGTATAGAAATCCACCGCCACCAGCTCGACAACGAAGGTACCGCCTACGTCAAGAGCGTACTCTCCAAAGATGATAAGCGCCGCACCCTCCCTCTCCCTGTAGATGTGGTAGCGGCTGGTATGCAACAAAATGACCGATAATTCAACTCCTATGAACCGATTAAGATTACTCCCCCTCCTGCTTGCACTCACCTATGTAGGTTGTAGCAAGGACACCCCCGATACCTCTCAAAGCGTGGTGCAACTCTCCTCCCCTGAGGAGGTTAAGAACCGTACAGAACTCGACCGATATATCATTGAGAAATTCACCCAGCCATACAATGTAAATATCGTATACCGATTCTCTGAAAACAATATCAGCCGTAATATGTTCCGCTATGTGGCACCGCCTTCTGCGGAGAAGGCCTTGCAAATGGCTAATTTCCTAAAGTATATGTACTATGAGCCTTATACAATGCTTACTCCTAAGGGCTTCCTACAAAACTATTCCCCTAAGGAACTGGTTTTCATAGGCTCTCGTGCTTTCTCCGATGTGGGTACCGCTTATAACGGCCTAGCTACCAATGCAGTAAAGATAGAGATGCTAGGGGTGAATGATATAAATCCCAATACCACTGACCCAACCGAGATAAAGAACATTGACAACCGTGTGCTACGCCTTATCTATCACGAGTCCTCTCACCTTCTAGAGCAAGTCAAGATCGTTCCTAAGGAATTCGAGAAGCTCTCTATAGCTGATTATAAGGGGGGCGCTTGGACGCGCTCTTGGACAGGCGAGACCTACCTCAAGTCGGGCTTTATTAGCGCCTATGCCAGCGACAACATCCATGAGGATTTCGTGGAGACCATCGCTCGTTATATCATCTACTACCAGAAGAACCAATGTGGCTGCCCTGCCGCCGACACTGCCCATGATACCAATGGTGATGGCTTGGACGACACTGCTTACAATACTTGGAAGCGAAGTATCCTCCGTAAAGGATACATCTGGGAAGAGGAACTCGCCAAAGCTGATGGCAAAAACAACACCTCCGCTACCTATACAGGAAAGGAGATTTTGCTCAAGAAAATCACCATGGTTAAGAACTACCTCCGTGGAGAATGGAACATTGACCTTGATGCCCTCCGCACCGAGATCCATAGGCGACATGCCCTCTTACAAACTAAAGATTTCACCCAATACGAATGGTAACTTATGAAAAAACAATCCTATATACTCCTTTCATCCCTGCTTCTCTTGGCCGCTTGTAGCCAAAAAGAAGAAGCTGTCTACGGAGAAGGTGCCAGCTATGTACAGCGCACCAACCAGACCCTTTCCGACTATGCCGCCACTCTTGAGGGAACACCCCAATGGCTGCTCACCCTCTATGCTGGCGAGGAACAAGCCTATGGGGGGCACAATGTCTTAGTCTCCTTCGCCCATGGCAAGGTAACAGCCGCCTCAGAAGAACTCCCTACTGAAGAGACTTCCGACTACTCGCTCCTCTTCGGGGAGAAGGCAATCCTTTCCTTTGATACTTACAATAAGGTATTGCACTACTTTGTAGAACCCTCTTTCCTCTTTCCTCATGGTAAGGAGGGAGATAACCAGTTTGAAATCCAGTCCTATAAGGACGGGGTGTTTTCCCTACGTGGCAAGCGCTCCAACAACCTTATCTCACTCTCTCCTTTCAAGGGAGATAAAACCACCTATCTGGAGAAAATACGCGAGAAAGCCGCCTTGTTAAAGAGCGTAGGTATCGCCCCTATAACCATCAACCAAAAGCAGGTAAGCCTTACCCTACACCCTACCCTACATCAGCTGAGTTTCTCTTGGGAGGGTGGCTCCCAGCGTGTAGCCTATGCCTATACCGAAAACGGACTAAAGCTCTATGAACCTACCTCCGTAGAGGGATATACCTTTTCAGAGCTAAACCTTTCAGAGGACAACCAAGAGCTTTCCACTCCCGATGGCAATTATAAGGCGGCTCTAAGCTATACACTCCCCTACGACTTTGCAGCACGCTCGCTTTGGCTGAACCTCTCCGAGGAGGATTGTGCTGCTAATGCTGTCTTTACTCGACTCTATCAGCAGTATAAGAACTTTTCCTATAGTAGTACTCCTTATAGCACCAGCCCTCTGGTACGCTTGGGCTTCAATACTGAGGAATCAGGCATTACCTTTAGTTTCTACCAGAATGCCACTACCCGCTATGTGTTAGACTTTCTTCCTGTTGTGGGCAAGCCTAACCAAGTCAATATAGTGGAGGGTGTCCGTAGCCTCAACTGGAACGTCTTTGCCCAACTTTACCCCTTGGTAGAAGCCCTTGTAAAGTACGCCCCCTATGAACTCACCGATGTGAATCAAGATGGTAAGCAATACCTATGGGTAAGTACCAAGAACAGCCAAGTGCGCTTTCTCTCCACCCCTCGCCTACCTCGTTTGCCGTACAACTTTGCCACCAAACGCACTACGATCAACTTTGCTACCAACTATGTTTGTGATGCTATGCTAACGGCCTATAACGGCGTAAAGCGTCGTACTCGTACAGTGAACAATGTTCGGGTAAGGGAAGTACTCAATCCTATGATTTACTTTGGCAAACAGGGCAGTGCCACAGGTTTCCACTTCTATCTTACCCGCACTCCTACCGCGGGAGGTAGTAGCACCAATGTGAATGCCGTACTCAACATGGATTACCTTGGTGTAGCCTGTGATTCCAACCAATTCAATCTGGTAGAGAAAACAGACCTTAACGAAAACACCAATTGGAAATACTATTCCTACTTAGAACCCTTAGTGAAAATCTTTACCGACAATGCCCCCTACACCATGACCAACTACGGCCGTGGCACCTTAGGCTGGACTAGCGTCAAGAATCCTGATATTTGGTTCTATACACAAGAACAATAATAGTGACGAGTGACAAGTGACGAGTGACAATCCCTCTTGAGGGTATTTGTCACTCGTCATTAGTCACTTATCACTTGTCATTTGTCACTCGTCACTATTACCATATTTTTACGCGGTCTTCTACTTTGCGATAGAGCTTATCACCTTCTTTTACATCAAAGGCTTTATACCATGCATCTATGTTGGTTAGTGGAGCGAAGGCACGGAGATAATCTGGGGAGTGAGGGTCTACCTTTACTTGGTTAATCAAGTATGGCTCAGAAGCAAGTGTACGCCATACAGTTGCCCAAGAGAGGAAAAAACGTTGGTTTTGGTTATACCCACTGATATCGGCTACTCTGCCATGATCTTTGAGATACATTTGAAGCGCATCAAAGGCGATATTTACCCCTCCGAGATCAGCAATATTCTCTACATTGGTCATGGTACCATTCACAAAAATACCCTTTACAGGCTCATATTTGTCATATTGTTTAGCCAAAGCATCTGTTACTTTTTGGAAGCGCTCTTTATCGGCAGGTGCCCACCAATTCTGTAGATTCCCATCAGCATCAAACTCAGCTCCACTAATATCAAATCCATGGGTCATTTCATGGCCAATCACCCCGCCAATGCCTCCAAAGTTCACTGCTGGATCAGCCTCAAAACTAAAGAAAGGCGGTTGAAGAATACCCGCTGGGAAAACAATCTCATTATTAGTAGGGTCATAATAAGCATTCACTGTCTGAGGAGGAAGTACCCATTCGGTTTTATCTACCTCTTTTCCTACTTTTGCTATAGCTCTCTGAAAAGCCCACTGACCAACCTGTGTAATATTCTCAAAAAGAGAGACTTGAGCACTTATAGTAAGCTGAGAATAATCCTTCCACTTGTCAGGATATCCCACCTTTACAGAGAACTTATTGAGTTTTTCCATAGCTTTCTCCTTAGTAGCATCGCTCATCCAAGTTACCTCCTTGATATGTTTGGCGAAACTTTTCTTTAGATAATCTATTAGGGTAAGCATTTCTTCCTTGGCCTTTTCAGGAAAGTATTTCTCTACATAGAGCTTACCGAAGGCCTCTCCTAGGATTCCATTGATCAGCTCCATAGCACGCTTGTCCATAGAGCGTTGCTCCTGCTGTCCCATAAGGTATTTGTTATAGAAATCAAAAGTAAGGTCATTAAGCTCTTGGGTGAGGTAGTTACTATTGATAGCCACCAGTTTATATCTAAGATAATCCTTAATCAGAGGTAGGTTTTTCTTATTAATGAAAGTATCATATTGCCTATAGAGACCTATTTCAGTGAGAATTACCTTATCGGTATGAACTCCCACTTTTTCAAGTAATTCAGGCAAACGAAGGTTTTTCACCATGTCCCCCAATTCTTCTATTGTTACAGGGTTATAGCTAAGATTTGGATTGTTCTCTTGTTCGTTTGTAAGCATATAGTGGGCTATATTTTTCTCAAAAGCCACAATTTGCTTTGCTTTCTGCTGTGGATTACTATCGTTAAGCATTCTAAAAATGGCCGCAACATAGTCTTGGTACTTTGCTAAGGCTTCCGTATTGCTAGGGTGTTCCTTTTGGTAGTAATCCTTGCCCAATCCCAGGTTAAAATTCCCCAAATATACAGCATTCATCTTAGAGTCCTTCATATCGGTATATACACCTACAGGACAGATATAATTGGCGCGCTTAGGGGTTGTCTCTTCCAAATAGTTTTGTAAATCTGCTAAAGACGCTATGGCATCAATTTTTTGGAGATATGCCTCTAAGGGCTTCAACCCATCAGCATTACGCTTATCCCAAGAAATATATTCCCTATAGAGCGTTTGTATCTTCTCCCCTTCACTTCCTTTAGGATATTCCTTTTTAAGAAGGTCATCAAGGATAGAAAGGCACTGCTCATCGGTTTTGTCCATAAGCATATAGAAAGAGCCCCAAGCAGGCTTATCGGCAGGGATTTTGGCTGTTTTCATCCAGTTCCCATTGACGTAGTTATAGAAATCATCTCCCGGACGCAGCTGTGTATCCATAGCGGAGAGTTCAAGTCCTTTTTCAGCAAACACTTTAGGGGCTTCTTCTTTGTTGGAATTACCACAAGCCATCACCATGGTGAGACAAGTGAGCCAACCCATTTTGAAGTTGATTTTTTTCATGGTAGAAAATGATTTTTAATTACCCCGCAAAGTTACGAATTTAAAAGGTACTATGCAAAACAAAGTAGTATTATTTTTTCACTACTTGATAAATCCATTTAGGGATAAGATACACACCTATAAGACAGGTTACCATTACAGGAGAATAAGAATGAGTAAAATAGCTTATCAAAATGTGCCATATCAAAAAGAAGCTAAGTCCTATAAGATATACTCCAAGAGCAATTCTCGTGGCTTTTTCGCTCCTTCGGCACAAAAAAGCAACAAGAGCCACTAACGCAAGTTGTCCTATGGAAGCTCCTATGAAATATTCAGGGTGAGCATTCGCCAAATGTGCACTTTCTGAAACTCTTGGAAGTTGTAGCCAAGAAGGTATTTTATCTACAAAGTCAATATACCATTGCCAAAAGGATATACTCTCTTCAACTTGATGCAAGGCATGTAGCCCCATCGTTGGAAACCATAATGATAGATACTTATTTGTTTTCATATACTTTTACTTTTAACGCTATAATATAGTTCTGTTGTACTCGTTTCAAATTCCAGAAAAAAGGAGCTATAAGCCTCAAAAAGAAATTCTTGATATGTATCTTCTCCTGAAAGCAGATTCTAGTACCTCCCTTATAGGATTCAAACCTTCCTTCCCATTCTCCAAAGAATAACCTATGCTGCATCGTAAAGGCATAATACTCGTTTTCTATCTTTCGAATATTACTAAAGAGCGTATGTCCTCCTGCTTTGTAATATTCAATAAAACCATCTTCCAATAGCTCGATATTTTTGACTTCCTCTCGCCACTGGAAATTTCTATTATCTGTAACAATACTATATACCAATGCAATAGGAGCATCAATAGAATCAGTTATCGTTGAAATAAGATAGGATTTCATTTCTTTCAAATTATTTGTTAGGTATTAATCCTTTTATAAACAAAAAAGTAAAAGGTAATAGTGTTTTACCTTTTACTTTTTATCTTTTACCTTAAAAAGGGTTTACCATATTTTTACGCGGTCTTCTGGTTTGCGATAGAGCTTATCACCTTCTTTCACATCAAAGGCTTTATACCAAGCATCTACATTAGTCAGAGGTGCAAAAGCACGGAAATAGCCTGGGGTATGAGGGTCTGTCTTTACCTGATTGGTCATAAACTGATCCGTAGAGAGTGTACGCCATACAGTTGCCCAAGAGAGGAAGAAACGTTGATTTTGGTTATACCCACTGATATCAGCCACAGCACCATGATCTTTGAGATACATTTGGAGCGCATCAAAGGCTATATTCACCCCTCCAAGGTCAGCAATGTTTTCTCCATTGGTAAAAGTACCATTGACAAAGACACCCTTTACAGGTTCATATTTGTCAAACTGAGCCGCCAATGCTTTGGTTACCTTTTCAAAGTTCTCTTTGTCGGCAGGAGTCCACCAGTTTTGTAGATTTCCATCAGCATCAAATTGGGCACCACTATCATCAAATCCGTGAGTAATCTCGTGACCAATTACCGCCCCTATACCTCCGAAGTTCACAGCAGGATCTGCTTCAAAACTAAAGAAAGGTGCTTGCAAAATAGCCGCAGGGAATACGATTTCGTTATAGAGCGGATTGTAGTAAGCATTAACCGTCTGTGGAGTCATTTCCCACTTGGTTTTATCCACAGGCTTACCTACCTTATCCAACTCTTTTTGGTAAGCCCACTGGGTCACCTTAATCAAGTTTTCAAAAAGAGAAGCATCTGCAGAGAGAGACATCTTAGAATAGTCCTCCCACTTGTCAGGGTAACCTACTTTTACTTTGAAAGTGCTGAGCTTATGGAGTGCTTTTTCCTTGGTAGCATCGCTCATCCAAGTCACATTCTTGATATGCTCTGCGAAACTTTTCTTAAGATAATCCACCAAAGTAACCATTTCTTCTTTGGCCTTGGCTGGGAAATATTTCTCTACATAGAGTTTACCGAAAGCCTCTCCTACTACCCCATTGATAAGAGAAAGTGCACGCTTGTTCATAGGACGTTGCTCCTGCTGTCCGTTGAGGTATTTGCTATAGAAGTTAAAAGAAAGTTCGTCCAAAGCTCCATCGAGATTTCCTGCATTGCTCGCCACTAAGTTGTAACGGAGGTAATCCTTAAGTAGAGGGAGGTTCTTCTCATTGACAAACTTGTCATATTCTTTGTACAAACGTATTTCCACTACAATCACCTTATCCGTATTCACCCCTACTTTTTTAAGCAAGGCAGGGATATTGAGGTTCTTTACCAACTTAGAAAGCTCACTCATCGTCTGAGGATTGTAACTAAGGTTAGGATCACGGTCTTCCTCATTGGTAAGCATAAGCTTGGCAAGGTCTTTCTCAAAAGCCACCTGTTTTTGTGCCTTTTCATCGGCATTAGCATCGCCAAGGAGCTTAAAGATGTCCGCTACAAATACCTGATATTTGTTAATAGCCTCCGTATTGCTTTCACTTTGTTTTTGGTAGTAGTCACGCCCCAATCCCAAACCAAAATTACTCAAATACACCGCATTTTGGTTAGAATCCTTCATATCGGCATAGACACCCCAGCCACATACAGGATTTTCTCCCAGTGGAGTAGCCTCTTCCAAATAAGCTTGTAGATCAGCGAGGTTTTTGATAGCCTCTATTTTCTTCAAATAAGGCTCAAGAGGTTCCAACCCTGCCTTGTTACGGGCATCCATATCCATATAGGTCTTGTAGATAGCTTGGATTTTTTGTCCTTCAGAGCCGTCGGGGTAGGAGGTTTTCAGTAGGTTATCCAAGAGGGAAAGGCACTGCTCATCGGTTTCCTCTCTCAGCATATAGAAAGTACCCCAAGAGGGTTTGTCAGCAGGAATTTTGGCGGTTTTCATCCAGCCCCCATTGACGTAGTTATAGAAATCATCTTGCGGGCGCACGGAAGTATCCATAGCCGAGAGATCAAGACCTTTGTCGGTTGTTTCTTCTTTCATGTTGTCTTTTTTAGTAGGGTTGCCACAGCCCACCATAAGGGCGAGGCAGGAATACAAGTAAAATTTGTTCATATTTTATTGAGTTTTGAGTTGTTAGTTTTGAATTTTAGAAAGATCAAGGAACATTTGTCTAATATTTTCATCTTTATCTTTTTCTGTGAAAGAAATAAAACCCAATTTCTCATAAAAAGAAACCGACTGCTTATAAGCATCAATAGTGATCAACCTACATGCCTGTCTTTCTATAATAGCCCAATGTTCTTTCATTATTTTCTATGATAAAAGTGGTAGCAAGCAATTCTTTTTTGTAAGGAAGTGCTTCCTGAAGGAGAAACTCATTTAGCTGTTCATCTCCACAATCAAAAGGTTTTATTTTGTGGTTTTCTGTGAGTAAACTAACAGAAATATCATCATCTATCACTGTTTTTTTTCTTTTTTAAATAATGACTTGAAGAAAGCTGCATCTTTCTCTATCTTTTTCCGACTAAGGGAAATTCCTTTCTCTTTAAGGTAAGTTTCGTAATTTTCTATTTTTTTCCAAAACTCTTTAGCCTCTTTCCCTACCAAGGTAGGAGTCGGTTGAATAATTGTCGCCATAATTTCTTGTTTTAAAGAGCAAAGGTACAAAGAAATAATCAAATAAAGAAGTTAAAATACAATTATTTTTTTAATCTTTCTATCCAATCGTTGAAATATTTGTTATTCCTCTTCCCCTGACCATCGGCGATCAATGATTTCATTAAATTCTTCTTTGTCGAAATTCTCAAAGAAGATTTCTCCAAAATCCTTGGTGGTAAGCTGTACTTCCCTATGAGGATTGTCCTTCTCCATACCAAGGTTGATGCAACCAAGCCGATGGAGTAGGAAATTATTCGCATATTTGTTGTACTTGAAGGTTATATATAGTTCTACGACAAATTTGTCCTTCTTGAACTCGAAGGTAAAGTATCCCCCTTTGCAAACTATTCGGTGCAATGGATAAAACATAGGACAGAAATTAGGGGCTATCAGGAGTCTATATTTGTGCATTTCCTCTCCACTGAGTAGGATTACCACTCTTCGGTGGGCTTCAGCGACTCCTTCCCGTTCGGCAAAGGAAAAGAGGTAATCTTCCTGTCCATCTCCATTGAGGTCGCAACTGTGGAGCTGCTGCTCTAAGTCATATGCTCCCAAGCGAACGATTCTCTCTGAAAGTTCATTGGGGTTATCCACTTGACATACATTTTCATAAGGAGCAATGATCCCCTTCCTATAGCTTATTTGGTTATCCATAAGGGTACTAATTTCCTCTTCTGTAGAGGCGGAAAAAGTAGCGCCTTTGCTCCATACCCCGTCCTTGAGGAGATAGGTTACCTGCTTGAAGGGAACACAGACCGCCCCTTCTTCATCGCTCATCTTTTCTCCTTTTTCTCCTGTAAAGTATTGGTTATCTATAGCCGAGATATATACATCAAAATAGCGAGCGATTTCCTCAGGGGAGAGCTTATGTATCGCGGGAGTAAGGTGCTCGCTTAGCAAGAGGTCATTGGAAAAATATTGTAGTATATAGGGGTTGAACTGTGCCGTTTTGGGGAGTAGAGAAATATCTACCTTCCCAAAGACTGGATCCAAATGAGTAGGTATATCTACTACATTACTATAGAAAAACTCTAAACCGGGGTATTCATTGGAGGTATAGGGTACTCTCTTGAGTAGCTCATAGAGCTTTGCCTCTATCTCTGGGCTTATGGGCTGCTCAGTGATAGGGGTTGTTTGCTTGCAGGCAAAAAGCCATAAGGCTAAAAGGATAAGGAATATCTTTTTCATAGGGGTTAGGGAAGTAACTATTCATTTTTCACTATTCACTTTTCGCTCCTTTATACGGGTTAGGACGATAGCCGTCCATCAGGGAGTCGTTCTCCATGATAAAGGGAATCGCATTGGGTTGCTCCCATTCCACATCGTAGCGGTTCATCAGGTAATCGCTTAGCTCGGTACGATTGGCAAAGATAATGGCTTGGTAGGGTTCTTGGAAAGCAAGTTTCTCTATGAAAAGAAGTTTGCCCTCATAAGGCACCAACACTCCCACATGTCCCACAAAAAGTATATTCTCCTCTGGGGTGATTTGAGAATGGAAAACAGCCGAGATAAGCGATGCCTTGGTAGGGTCTCCCTTATAGCGGAAAGTGATACCCCGCTCCTTCCATGCTCGTTGCATGGCTTGCAAATGAATATTGATATCTTTGGTATTGGTGGTAGGCACTTCGGTAAAAAGCGCAAAAAAGTCGTTTTCCTCTGCTGGGGTAAAGAGCTTTTTAGGGGCATTGCGCAAAGACTCACGGTCTATAAAGAGTACTTCGTCCTCTCCCTTGCTGGCAAACTTCTTATCAGGAAAAGCGATCAAATCACGCAAAAGGGTAAAGGAAGTTAAGCGGCAGTTATACCCCTGAAAGGCAGGATATTTGGCTGTCCAGTCGGTTTGTATAGCTACCTCATCATACTTGGGCAGCAGGCTATTAATAGTTACAAAGCCCTCTGGGACAAGGTTTGCTTTCGCTCCAGCAGTTTGGTTAAAGAGTGCTACACTCTCCAAGAAAGCAGCGACATGCTGCGCTGATATCCCAGCTGCAGTAAGGGCTTGCTGTACTTTTTCTTGAGTAGGTGTATCTACTAAGTTAGAATAGGTCAGCGTTGGTGCGGCTTTTTCTTGAGCCTCTTGTGGCGTTTCCGCTGCTGCTGTAGTGGGGGCTTTCTTCTCTTGGCAGGCTATGGCTACCAAAGAAAGTAGGGTCAATACAATTTTTCTCATTTTTATCATCTATTTTTTATACTTTTGGAGGCAATTTGCCTCACTTATCTAATTTATACTACGACTCAACCAACTCCAAAAACTTTGGTGGTACCTTATCCGTGAGCCATACTCCATTGGCAGAGAGGTAGAAAGTAAAACCTTCCTTGTACATTGCCATTGTATTTACTTTAAAAATTATAGGGTTGCCATGTCGGCTTCCTACCTTAGTGGCTGTTTCTATATCATTGCTAAGGTGTACATACTGGCGTGTTTGCTTTTGGAGTCCGCTTTTGAGAATACTCTCTACAAACCTGCTGGCAGTACCGTGATACAAACATTCGGGGGGTATTTGGGGCAATAATTCTAACTCTACAGCAATCGAATGTCCCTGATTGGCGCGTATTTTTGTGTTATCCTCGCTAAAAGCATACCGCTGTTTGTTATCAGTAGCGACGATTTCTTCCAACATTTTAAGGCTGAACACTGGGAATTTACGCTTCATATGCTTAATGAGCACATTTACCTCCGCCCAACCGTGTGTGTCGAGAGTAATACCAATCGCCTCGGGGTGGTGTCGCAATACCAAACTGAGAAACTTACTCTCTTTTTTATACTTTTCAATCATTTTTATGAGGGATAGGGAGTAAAATATTGCGGTAAAACTTAAATTGTTTGTTTAAGATTGCATCTGTCTCTTTAGAAAAATGTAGCGTTTCTTTCTTATCGATATGAGTTTCTAAATTCTCTTTAGCAAGATAAAAAGGTACATTGTAAGAATACAAGATGTGTTCTGCATTTTTTAGCTGCTTGTTAAAACTAAAACGATAAGTTTCTTTACCCATTTCACCTAAAATTTCACTCTCTATAATAGTATCAGTCGTGATTTTATTTATATACAGACGAATTTCTTCCCCCTCTGTTGAAGCGTCTAACATAATAGTATCTTTCAGCATTTGCAATGAATCTATAGGTGCTTCCACAGAAGAAACTTCTGTATGCTGACTATTGTTTTGATGATTGCAACCTACTATCCATAAGAGAAACAATATAGTTGCACATTTTAGTAAGAATTTTGTCATATTAATTGCTTTTTGATCTATTTCAAATATTTTTACGACCCTATCGCCTTGCAAAGACGCAATAACTAACTCCAAAAACTTTGGTGGCATTTTATCTATGATCCATACTCCATTAGTAGAGAGGTAGTAGGAAATACCCTACTTCGTACTTTGCGCGCTTTACGGGCTTTTTGCGCGCTTTGCGGGCTTTTTTGCACGCTTCTTTAGTTATATTTTAACATGTAAGATGTATTTACACTAACCCCTAATATCCTTTAAACAAACACCAATCCTGTTTGCTGTAAGTAATAGTTCTTCCCTACTTGCTCTTTTGCCTTGTCGGAAATCCAAAAATCGGGTTTAAGCAATTGCTCTGCTTGACTGTTACAAACTCATAATCATCTCTACTGAAAACCATTTTCAAACTCTTCAGGAGTGATTACAAAATTAAAACTTTTGTGCCAAGTGTTTGCAAAATACATAATGATAGTTATTTAGGGGTTAGGGGTTAGGGGTTAGAAATTAGGATTTAGCTTTTAGTCGCTATTTAACAATTATTTCCGGAACAAGTTCCTCGCTGCTTTCTCACTGCATTTTTGATGTTTAGCATAAGCCTTAGCTGCACGCAGGCGTATCTGTTCATCGCTTTCACCATTCACATAGCCCGTAAGTGCATCGTGAAGCGTGTAGGCTTCGGCAGCCATCAATCCTGAAGTCCAAACCAGTGGATTTACCTTTGCGTGTTGCAGATGAGGCTCAAAAAAACGCTTGCTATAGCACGCCAAGATAATCACATCGCGTGTCTTGCCATCGGTGTTTTTATAAGTGGTGTTGAGTTGGAAATCCATCAGTCCGTCGTGTCCTACATACGCAACCAAATCGGCATTGCCAGCAGCGACATTTTTCAAGAAGTTTTCTGTACAAGTTTTGATATACTTGCCGTCATAAGCATCGGCGATGAGCGTATAGTTTTTAGTAGCGTGTTTAAAGGTTACCCGCTCCAAAATAATATCACTATAAGGCTTTTCCGATTTTATGAACTTCCATTCCTTACTGCGTTTAAAATAAGTGCGCACGCCATAACCACAACCCCAATAGAGGTTGCTATCGGCATCTTGCCCATTGCCAATTCCTTTGGGTACTGGTACAATGCCTTGATACTTATTATCGCAGAGGGCTACCAAAACGTGTATGGTTTTCGTTTGTTGCGCCCATATAGGGGCTGTAACCAAGCAAAAGAATAATAGGAAGTGTTTCATTGTGTTTTGGTTTATTTATTTTCCTCCATTTTTCTTTCTTCTAAGGTTTCTCGGAGGAATGGCAGCTCACTATCTGTATCATACATAAGAAACCAACTAAGATCTTTTAAACCAAGGTATTCCTCTGGTATCTTGAACAAAAGCTCTCCATCCTTTCGTGAGGGATAAGGTCCATCCTTCTGGGTTCGTATAAAATATTTTCCATTGGAGATATAATCAGGATAGATATATTCCTGCGCTACCCACTGACCATCTATCCACTTATATTTGTACAAACCAACTACCCCTGAGAAGCCTGTTTGTACCCCTCGCACTACCTGCTCTTTTGGGAAAAAATCAGCATTTTCAAATTCCTCAGGAGTGATTACGAAATTAAAACTTTTGTGCCAAGTGTTTGCAAAATACATAATTCAATGATTAATGACTCTAATATTTGTTGTATACGTCTCACTTTGTAGGGTAAATCACCGCTGTTTTCTCTTTACCATAGCTGTCAAACTCTTTTGAAATATAAAAAGCCTTTATCTTAGATACTATCAATTGGTCATTCTTAGCTACCAAATAAATATCATAGCGATGAAATCCCCCTGCTGATGTCCATAGAACATTCTCAAAGGTAAGCTTTATCAGAGTTTCTTTTTTCTTTTTCTGATATTTTACCTTGTAGGGAATCATCATCTCTGTGCCCAGCTCTATAAAGGTAGTATCGATAATAATAGATTTCCCATTGAATTGAATTTCAATATCCTCTAAGAGCTTCAACTTCTTTTCTAAAGCCTTTGTAAAACTGCATTTGGGATCATCATTGTCAAAGATTAAATCAGAATGACTGAAGATTTTCAGCTCATCATTCAAGAGCTTTTTCTCTGTCATTATAAACGCTTTATGATGTGCCTTATAGTCCTCAATACAATAATCTTTGTAGTTTTCATCAGGAATAAAAATAGCACAATAGTCTAATTTACTTTGTATAGTTTGAGATTTACCACACAAAGTTATAGCTAAAAAAATTAATAAAAGAACTGTTTTCATTATATCACCTTTAATCTAAAACTGGATTACTGCTATCTTTTTGAAGTGTATATACCAAGACCGTATGTCGCTCCCCTATTAGTGGGAACAAGAAATCTTCAAGGGTATGATGATAGCGAAAACCGCATTTTTCAATAACCCGTTGTGAGGCTATATTTTCCTTGTATATACCCGCCCACAACTGAGTAAGAGACAACTCCTCAAAGGCATAGTGTATAATTTGTAATGCAGCTTCTGTCATATACCCTTTGCCCCAAAAGTCTTCTCCTAACCAATAACCTATTTCGGCTTCATTTTCACCTACAGAGAGCCTACTTTCTCCTTGAAAAAGTAGGCTTTCTCCTTGAAAAAGTAGGCTTTCTCCTTGAAAAAGCAAGCTGATACTCCCTATAAGGGTGTTATCAGATAGGCAAATAGCGAAAGAGTGAGGTTTGCGAAGTACGTTTTCAATAATCTCTCGGCTCTCTTCTATACTTTTGTGGGGCATCCAACCACACCTCTTGCCTATTATAGGGTTATGTGCTTGTATATATAGCGCCTGGGCATCGGAAACTTCCCAAGGACGAAGCAAAAGACGTGTAGTGTGAAGTGTTTTCATTTGTTTTTATTATATTTGTTGACAGCTATTTTCCCCTTTTATTACTTGCTATTATATGCTTGATATCCTGATCCAATTGCTTAATGCTCTGAAAATGTTCTATCTCTCGTTGATGTTCCTTATAGCGTGTATATTCTTGAGTTGCTTTCTCTACGGCTAATTCGTGAGAGATAGTACCTGCATGTTCAAGAATATTCTTCTCGTTCATAGTAAGTACCAAGCGGAGTTTCTGTATCCAGTCTCGCATATACATGGGCTTCTCAGCCAGTGCCTGTACCTCTGCATAGGCAAGGAACTGTTCTACAATGAGTTTCAGCATAGTAATTTCCTCTTCATTTAAGTAGTTTTTTCCGATAAGAGCATCAGATTTGGTTACTTTTCCTTCTTTTTCTGTAGAGGTTAGTCCCATCATAGGAAGTTGCGCATTGGCACGATAGAAAAGCAATTCAGCAGCTGTCTTACCACTTACTGCCCAAAGCAACTTGTTTTGTATCTCCTTATAAAATGCTATTGTCATTTTATCCGAAGGGTTATAGTCAATACTGGTAGCATAAATGTCCTTTATTTGTTGATAAAAGAGCTTTTCTGACAGACGTATTTCACGGATACGTCCTAAGAGTTCTTTAAAGTAGTTATAAGACGATCCTGTCTTAAACCGCTCATCATTTAGGACAAATCCCTTGATAATATATTCTTTCAGTCGCTGGGTTGCCCAAATACGGAACTGGGTACCTTGCTGAGATTTTACTCGATAACCTACAGAAATAATGACATCAAGATTATAATAATCTATGTTTCTTTGAACGGTTCTCTCTCCTTCTACTTGAACTGTTGCAAAATTTGCAACAGTTGCAACTGTAGGCAACTCCCCCTCTTCAAATACATTTTTTATATGTCTGGATATAGTAGATTTGTCTCGTCCAAAAAGTGTAGACATTTGCTCTAAAGTTAGCCAGACGGTGTCTTGTTCAAAACGAACATCTATTTTGATACTCCCATCTTCAGATTGATAGATGAGCATTTGGTCATTATTGACTTTCATCATTACTTTATCTTACTCTTAAGCTCCTCCAGCATTTTGATTTGCTCCTTTATAGTAGCGGTATCAGGAAGTTTTTTCTTTTGAGCAATACCCTCGTCTATGACTTTCCAAAGGGCTTGTTTGGCCTTATCTCCGTTCTCTTCTTGGGTAAAATCCTTGTAGGCTTTTTGCATTTGTTCTACTAGATTCTTGTTGTCCAAGCTCATCGCCCATAGGTAGGCTTTTTTGAAATCGGCAGCTATTTCAGGATTGTCCTCTTCAAGGAATGGGTAATTAACCAAATAAGGCATCAGGGTAGGGAGATACTGTGTCATCTTATTATCAGCAATCACTCCTGTAAGGCCTGCGAGTTGGTCTATCTCAAGTTCCTTTGGATCGGCTTTTTCCAAGAAATCCTTAGCGCGCTTAGGGTTGGTATGGGCTATGGCATTGAGCGCTGCATTCTTCACGGCTCCTGAAGGGGTGGTCAGTGCTTTCTCATAGAGTGCGGTATAGCGTTTGTTCTCTTTGGAGCTTGACAGAACCCATATAGCTGCTGATTTGGCTATATTGCTCGGATCGGAAGTAGCTAGTTTTTCGACTTGTGCCAATTCTTTTTTGCTCAAAGAAAAGTCAGAGAGACGCTCCAAGGCCATGTTACGCACCTTAAAGTAAGGATCACGGAGGGCTGCTAAAAGCACTTCCTTGCCTTCGTTCTCCCCAAGTGAGGTAATGGCCTGCATACGGCTCTTTAGCTCAGGGGCATGTTGCACTTGGTAGAGGAGTTCCTTGACACTCTTGAGATACTCTTCTTCCATGACAATTACCCCATCTGGATTGATGTTGACCAACTCTGGGTCTTTATTCGCTGGGAAAGTAAAGGTATTTTCCCCTCTTGCACTCACCCATACGGTATGGCGAGTAGCTTTGCCACTAAGGTAAATATCTATATCCAAAGGAAATTGGAAATATAGCTTTTCCTCTTGTGTTTGGCGTATCTTCACTGTCAGTTGCTTTTGGGAGGCATCATATTGTTTTTCTACCTCTACTTTAGGATTTCCATTTCCAAAATACCACTGATTGAAAAACCAACTAAGGTCTTTTCCGCTTATCTTCTCAAAGGATAGGCGCAATTGGTGAGCTTCGCCAGTGCCATATTCGTTGCTCTTGAGATAGTCGGTAATTCCTTGGAAAAATGCCTCATCACCAAGGTAGCGGCGGAGCATGTGTAGGATAGCGCCCCCCTTGTTATAGGAGACAAGGTCAAAGACATCATCACGGACATCGTAGCCAAAGCGCACTAAGTTCTTTAGAAAATCATCTTCGCGGTGTAGGTACTGCAAGGTATTATTGCTTAGGTGATAGTCTGCCTCATCTTTGCCATACTTATGGTCGAGCCAAAGGTATTCGCTATAGTTGGCAAAGGACTCATTGACCGTAATATTAGCCCAGCTTTCGGTGGTTACCAAATCACCAAACCAGTGGTGTGCTAGCTCATGGGCGATGATTGGTTCCCAATAATTTTGGTCATTGAGGGCATCAGCGCTTTGGTAAGCACTCTCGGCATGGCTTACGGCAGTGGTATTCTCCATAGCACCAGTGACAAAGTCACGGACAATCATCTGTGCGTATTTTGCCCATGGATAGTCATAGCCGAAACGCTCAGAGAAGAAAGTCAACATCTGGGAGGTATTACCGAAAATTCGCTTGGCAAGGGGTTCGTATTTCTTCTCTACATAGTATTCCACAGGCACTCTTCCACGCCAAGGGGTATCCTTGACTACGGCAAATTCGCCCGCTCCCATAAAGAAAAGATATGGGGCATGCGGCTTATCCATTACCCAATGGTCGGTACGTAGGTCGCCCTTTTTCTGGGAGCTTTTCAGTAGCCCATTGGAGAGGGTCACGAAGCTATCGGGTACGGTCATCTCGATCTCTTGGGTAGTCTTTTGGTTAGGCTTATCTATGGTTGGGAACCAGCAGGAGGAGCTTTCGGACTCACCTTGTGTCCATACTTGGCGCATAGGTCCTTGAGGATCGTTTTCGGGATTGACAAAGTAAAGCCCCTTGGTATCGGTAATAGCAAGGCTTCCCTTATCGGTTACCTTCTCAGGCTGAGCGGTATATTTTATATACACTGTATAGGTTTCTCCTTTTTTATATATTTTGGGGAGTTTGATACGCAGCATATCATTCTTATAGCTATAGGTAAGGGGTTGCTGCTTGCCTTGGTCGTCAAGGGCAACCTTGTGGATAAGCATAGCCTTGGCATCAAGGATAAGGCTATCAGAGGGATAGAAGAAAGGAGCGGCTGTGAGCCATTCTTCCCCGCCAAGGGTTTGATTAGAGAAATTGAAATCTACCTTGAGCTTGGTGTGCTTTAGGGCGGTTTTCTTTTCAGGGGTCGCACGATAGAGTTCTCTACCAGAGGTATCGGTTTGCGCATGGGTATAGCCTGTAGCCATGAGGCTCAGTGCTAATAGAAGTATTTTCTTCATATAAGAATATTAAACGCGCAAATATACGACTTTTTTAGTGAAGAGTGAAAAGCAATTAAGTGAATAACGAATAGTGAAAAGTGAAAAGTGTTACTCACTATTCGTTATTCATTTTTCATTTTTTTACTTAATTGAGAAGTTCAGTCCTTTGTGCTCGCCTATGCCATAATAGTGTTTGAAGTTATAGATAAGCGGTTCCCAATTGAGTGGGTTGATCTTATTGCCGTCCAAGACTAAGTTATCCTCGGCATGTACTTGTACAATTTCCAGTTCTATGAGAGCATAGCCGTTGCGATCATTGACATTGACCACTTTGGCTTCTGCTTGGATAGGACACTGGGCAACACGTGGAGGGCGTACCTTCACGGAAGCAAGAGGAGTGAAGCCTCCGAGGGCAAACTTGTCATCAGTATGAGTATATTTGGCAGCCTTTTGTGCAGGTACAGGGTCTTTGGCGGTATAAGGCGCAATGGCCTCTACCTTTTCCCACATGGAGGCTGTAGGTAGGTTGAAAACCACTTCGGGCACTGCCATGACATTATCATAGGCTTGGTTGAGCTTCACTAAGGCAATCACAGCATTGGTACCTATGTTAAAGGTACAAGTAATAGGAGTGACGTCGGCCTTTCCGTTGGCATCCACAGTACTGAGTAATACTACAGGAAACCCATAGTAAAACATGTTGGGTAAAAATGATTGCATATGATTAAAATTTTAAATTAGGACACAAAGGTACGAAATTAATAACAAGTAACAAGTGACAAGTGATAATTTTTTTCCACAATTTGTCATTGGTCACTTGTCACTTGTTATTAGTCACTAGTCCTTGGTCACTATCACCATATTTTCACTCTTTCTTGAGGTTTCTTATAGAGTTTGTCTCCTTCTTTCACGTCAAAGGCTTTATACCAAGCATCTATATTGAGCAGTGGTGCATAAGCACGGATATACTGAGGTGTGTGTGGGTCTGTTTTTACCTGATTGATAAGGTGTTTTTCTTTGGCTACAGAACGCCATACGGTTGCCCAAGAGAGGAAAAAGCGTTGGTTTTGGGTATATCCGCTGATTTTCCCTACTTTCCCATGCTCCTTAAGGTATAACTGCAAGGCATCATAGGCGATATTGACCCCCCCAAGGTCAGCAATATTCTCTCCACTGGTGAAAGTACCATTGACAAAATGTCCTTTTACAGGCTCATACTTATCAAACTGAGCAGCCAAGGCCTTGGTCACCTTCTTGAAGTTCTCCTTATCCTTGTCACTCCACCAGTTTTTCAGGTTGCCATCGCCATCGTATTCTGCCCCGCTATCGTCAAAGCCGTGGCTCATCTCATGGCCAATTACTGCCCCTATACCCCCGAAGTTCACCGCAGGATCAGCATCAAAACTAAAGAAAGGAGGCTGGAGAATGGCCGCAGGGAATACGATCTCATTATTCATTGGACTATAATACGCATTGACTGTCTGAGGGGTCATTCTCCAGCGGGATTTATCCACTTTTTGGCCGACCTCTTCCAATTGTTTTTGGTAACGCCAAGCACGTATTTGGCTGATATTCTCATAATAAGACGCCTGGGAAGCTGGTTTTATCACAAGGCGTGAGTAGTCCTGCCACTTATCGGGATAGCCTACCTTTACCCCAAACTTACTGAGCTTTACCAAGGCCTTTTCTTTAGTTGCTTGAGACATCCAAGAGAGGTTTTTGATATGCTGGGCAAAACTACGCTTGAGGTAATCAATGAGTACCAACATCTCCTCTTTTGCCTTGGCTGGGAAATATTTTTCTACATATAGCTTACCGAAGGCCTCGCCTAAGAGTCCGTTGATCACCCCTAAGGCACGCTTGTCCATAGGACGCTGCTGTTGCTGACCGCGAAGATATTTGCTAAAGAAATCAAAAGCAAGCTCGTCTAAATTCTGGTCTAACACATGGGTATTCTGTGAGAGCAGTTGGATCTTGAGGTAATCCTTGAGCAAAGGAAGGTTTTCAGTACTTACCAAGCGATCATACTGCTCATAGAGGCGCATCTCCCCTATGATTACCTTGTCGGTATGCACTCCTACGCGTTGCAAATAGGTGGGCAAGTCAAGGTTCTTGACCAAAGTCTTAAGTTCTGCCAAAGTCTTAGGATTGTAGCTGCTATTGGGGTTGCGTTTCTCCTCATTGGTAAGCATGAGCTTGGCCACACGACGCTCAAAATCCACTAACTGCTTGGCTTTCTCTTGGGGTTGCTCGTCTTTCAAGAGGGAAAAGAGTGTAGCTATATATTCTTGGTACTTAGCGAGGGCTTCGCTGTTACTTTCGCTTTCTTTCTGATAGTAATCACGTCCCATCCCTAAAGAGAATGCTCCTAAATAGACGGCATTCATCTGAGAATTCTTCTTATCGGCATAGACGCCCCAATCACAGATTGGGTTTCCCCCCTGTGGAGTGGTCTTCTCCAAGTATTGCTGTAGGTCGGCAAGGCTTGCTATTTTGTCTATAGACTGTAATTCAGCTTGTAGGGGAGAGAGTCCCTCACGGTTACGCCTATCCCAATCAAGGAAGGATTCATATAGGTCTTTTATCTTTTGTCCTTCTGAGCCTTGGGGGTAGGTTTCTTTTAGCAGTTGTGCTAGGAGTACCAAGCAATCCTCATCGGTTTTTTCGCGGAGCATATTAAAAGACCCCCAAGAGGATTTGTCTGCTGGAATCTGGGCAGTTTTCATCCAGCCCCCATTGGCAAAGGTATAGAAATCGTCCTGTGGGCGTACGGAGGTATCCATAGCCGAGAGATCAAGTCCCCGCTCTATGGGGTCATTCTTCTTCTGCGTGTGTGAACCACAAGCAGCCGCCAAGGCTACCGAGGCTAACAAATAGATTTTTTTCATTTTCTGATATTTTAGGTGCAAAAATACGAAAAATAATGACAAGTGACCAGTGAAAAGTGAAGAGTGAAGAGTGAGCGCCTGAATAGCGTTTTTCACTATTCACTTTTCACTATTGGCTTAAATCCTTCCAAACATCTCCGCAACGCTGACCCTCTTGGGGGGCTGGCGGCACTCTATGGAGCCTGTAAGGGCATCGGGGGCATCGTCATGGGCATTGGTGCCCACACGGAGGTAACCCGTAAGGTCGCGGGCAAACTTCGGGAAGCGCTTTTTCCAGTCCAAAGGCATCTTGATGAGCTTCTGCACCGATGCGGAAGCGGCAAAAATCCTTGCGGTCTTGTTCTGATTCTGGTGAAATGGATTAAAGCGCGTCAGTCGGTTGCCTGTGTCCCATGAGCGTTGTTGCAGGTTGCTGACAAAGAGGTTGCCGCCGTTGTTACTCTCAATATGGCAGCGCTCTACCTGGTGTTGCTG